>CAZGJY010000061.1:0-5667 GCA_964525725.1 uncultured Methanosarcinales archaeon
ATATTTGTGAATCTGAAAATTTGTAAAAATGCTTCCTAAAATCATGGGCACAAATATAATCAAAGGCAAGCTTGCAATAAATGCTTTAGGTTTATTCTTACGATTAAGAAGTACCATAATGAACGCGTATGGCAAAAATAGAATTAAGAATGGAATCAAAATGTAACCTAGAATATTGAAAAACTGATAAGTAACAGACCAAGTTATATTGCTTATTAATATTAAAGTCAAATAAATTAAAGCAATCCATAGAAACAAATTGAATTTCTTAGTGTTCTTCATAGTATCTTGCAGATGTTTAGCTTATACAGGCATCATAACACAAGTTTCACTTTCCATCTTATAAAAATGTTCAGTTTCAATTCAGAAAAACTGCCCTAATCCTGTCTGGTTCTTCTGCGCAGCGAAATCTTCTTTCTTGTAGCCGAACACCTGGAAAATGCTGTCGACGACGGGAATCACTTGGTTGTTTGCATAATATTCCATGTCGAGCTGCGACACAGTGACAGCATCCGGAACTGCGACACGTTCATAGATCGGTCCTTTGCCTTGCGTCACGACGTAGCTGATTATCTTTCCGCGGCCAACGGGCTCGCCATTCTCCTGCATCCGGCGCGCGATGATGACATGCGGTAGATTTGTCTCGTACTCGGAAACATCTCGCGACAATTTGTCGCGCAGGATAAGCTGCTCGATTGGCACGCTGCCGCTTCCCGCGTACAATTCTTTGACGCGCCCGCGCGCATACTCGAACGCTTTCTTCGGATCATTCTCTTTGAGCAAGATAGAAATGACATTGTACTGCGTCTCGCGCGCATAATCGCACCAGTCGTTGCGGACATATTCGAATCCGGTGATCTTGAATTTTCCGCTCGTCGACAAAAGCGCATATCGTTTCTTTGCGCCGCCAGTCCCGTTTTTCGCGCCGACGAAAATACCAGCAGAGAACTCATCTTCAAATTGTAATTCGATGATGCCTGGCAATTTCTCGTTGAGATGTGCGACAAATTTCTTCGCGTCAGCGGCGCTGTGTGCCTTGAGCTCGATGAATATCGAATCAGTGTCGGAGTAAATGACATTGAATCCAGCGTCCTGCGCCTGCTTGATCGTATATTTGATGAAATGCCGAGCATACGCCGTCGTCGCGCCGCCGCACTCTTCGCAATACCAGCGTCCCGGCGCGAACGAGAGATAGCCATACAACGCGTTCGCGAGAATCTTCAGATTGTAGCTGCGCGCTTCGAGCAATGATTTTTCACGTTCATTCCCAGCGATACCAGCAGCTTTGACAAGTCTCTTTATCTCGACGCGGCGCAAGATGATATCTTCGATCACCGTCGGGATAAATGCTTTCGGCGACTTCGCAAAGTAAAGTTCGCCGTTGTACTCAGGAACACGATCAGCCGGATCCGTCGACTTGTTCATCGAGCTGCGCTCGATATTGAGCGACGCGATGATCGACGGATAGAGCGATCGGAAATCGCAGACAACGATATTTTTGTACAATCCAGGCGTCGGCTTGAAGACAAACGCACCTTCGTTCGGCGGAAGTGCCATTCGATCATCAGTATCTTGTCGGCTCGGTTTTGGCGGAATCATGATGCCAAGCTTGCTGATATTCTTCGCACGTGTACGATTCATCAAATATGACTCGACAAGCTGCGAATACGACATTCTCGTCGCATCTTCGACTGCGAGCCTGATCATGCCGACGAATTCAAGAATATTCGGAAACAATTTTTCAAGAAGCTTGACACATAAATACGAATCATGCAAATTATATTCAACAAACCTGTCAAGCTTGACAGAATCCTGCGCATCCCACGCTTTGTAGAGATCGGACATCGCAACTTCGATCTTTTTCTCGCCGAGGATTTCGTTGCTCACAGCATCCAGCGAATATGTCGTGGTCTTGAGCTGCGAGCGCATATTGACGCGGATGAAATTGCAGATATCAATATGCGGCGAACCTGTGAGATAGACGGTTTTGAGCGTCCCGCCACCGAATGTCAATCCGCTGCCATCGACGCCGAAATCAAGCTTGATACCATATTTCTCGCACCGATCGGCGACATATGGCCAGTCGAACGCATCTGAATTATAACCGCAGATGATGTCCGCTTTGAGCGACTTGAGCAACTCGTTGAAGCGGGCAAGCATCGATTTCTCGTCGGCAAGAAGCTCCACATAATCATGCACAGATTTCGCTGATTTCTTCCGGCCGTATGTCAGCACGAATTTCTGAACGTTGCCGTGCTGTGAGACATAGAGAGCCATCATCAATATCGGGTTCTGCTTTGAGTCGATCGACTTTGTCTTCGCATACGTTTCGATATCAAACCCGACGACGCGCAGTTGTTCAAGCTCGATGAATTCGCCCGTCGCTTTTCGCGCAGAGAAATCCGCTAAAGAACCGGAAGAATCTGCTGAAGAATCCGCAGACGTATCAGCAATTTCATAACCCTTGAGCGGATCGACTTGGCAATCGTAGAGATATTTACGAATGACGGGAACATCAGCTTCGAGTACATATTTGAGATTAAGTTTCGACTGCATCGACGAAGCGACATCTTTCGCTTCGTAATGCCGCTTGAGAACGATCTGTGAGACATCCAAGATCTCACCGTAATATTCTTTCTGCATCGGCACAATCTTCGCGATACGATCATCAGCGAAATCCTCAGGAACGCGCGGATATGCGTAAAAATAATTAGAGAATGGTTCGCTGAGCACGACGCGCCCTGTCTCGCTCCACGCATGGATACGGATGATATTATCTTTCGCCGAAAAATCGAGTGGATAGACGCGCATATATCCGGTAATCGCCGCAGAGAATATAAAACTTATCGCTGATGAGTAAAACATACAAACAAATCAAAGCGCATGAAATCGATTAAACATCACTGCTTCTTTGCAAATATCAGAGAAGTATTCAGTCTCAAAAATTCTTGCTTCACGCTGAATCCTGCTTCCTCTAACCATTCAATCTGATCTTCCACAGTTGCAAGATTGTTCAAGTACATATGATGATGCGCCCATTCAGTCAGCATCTTCTCATTTGATGCATTTGCGACAAGATGATGATAATGGCGTGCATGATTGAGTGCCGCAATGGGTGGCAGACGATGAGTCACTAAATCTCCAAAAATGAAAATGCCTCCAGGCTTGAGCATTGCATGAATCTTCTTGAAAAGCTTCCTTTTTCCAGCATGGCTCTGATGATGGATTCCTATGACTGAGCAAACAATATCATATTTCTTATCAAATCTCATTGTAGCATAATCGCCGATCAAATATCTGACATTGCGACTGCCAAGCCTTTTTTTAGCGCCATTGATCATTTGTTCTGAGAAATCGACAACATCTACGTTTGATTGGGGAAGCAGGCTTTTTATGATTCCGCTCGTGATACCCGTTCCAACGCCGAGATCAACGATATCGTATGGTACATCCGCAGCATAATTGGATTTGACAAACCTCGCAATCTTTGTATGTATTTCTCTATGAAATGGAATCGCCACAACAATGTCTCGATCATACTTGTTCTTGGTATAATGGTCATAATTGAGATCGCTTGGTTTAACGTTTGTTGTCATTGCATGCTCCAGGCACTCGCTCAAATATTATAGTCGGTCATCTAGTCAGCCATAAAACCATGAAGCTTAATTCTTGAGCAAGAATCTTGCAATCATCCGAAATCCATTCGGAATGCTCTGTCCTTTTGCTTTCGAGTGATCAGTGTAGATGACCGTGATCGGAACTTCGCTCCACGTCAATTTGAGACGAGCGATCTCTCCGAACATTTCTGAGGCGAATTCGAAGCGATCGTATTTCATCTTGACGTTCTCGATCGCTTTCCGATTCAATATGCGAAATCCAGTCTGCGAATCTTGCGCATAGACGCTGAAAAAAAGGAATGTGACAAAGCTGCCGACGGAGTTCGCGACTTTGCGAAGCAGCGGCATATGATCGTCGCCCAAATTTCTCGAGCCGATGACAATATCATACCGTTGCGCAGCAAGAAGCAGCGGCTCGATATCCCGCGGATTGTGTTGTCCGTCGGCATCCATGAGGCAGATGAAGTCGTAATTATATTTCTTCGCGTATCCTATCGCTGTCGCCGTCGCAGCACCAGCGCCGCGGTTGATTATATGATTCACGACAAATGCGCCGGCACGCTTTGCTTCGGCGGCAGTATTATCTCGTGAGCAGTCATTGACGACAAGAATATTATCAAAGCCAGATTCACGCAGATGCGTGACGACACCAGCGATGACCGGTCCTTCATTGAACGCTGGCATCGCAATAAGCAACCGTTTCTTCGGATTGATATGTTTCTCCGCAGGATTCGTATAATCTCGCTGGACGCTCAGCGCGACGATTGCATCAGCGACTTTGACGGTCGGCCGCCAGCCTGTCGCTTTGATGAACGCTTTGTTCGAGCAGACTGAATGAAGTATATCCCCTTCACGAGGAGGCTTAAATAGAACTTTGGAGTTTGATTGTGTTTGTTGGAGAATAAGCATTGCGAGTTCTTTGACGCTTGTGCCGATGCCAGTCCCGACGTTGAAAACGCCGCTGACATGTGCGCGTGATGCTGCGACATATGCATCAACAATATCATTTACATGAACATAATCACGAGTAGACAAACCGTCTCCAAAAACAGTAAGCGCATCGCCTGCATTTGCAGTTTTGAAGAATTTCGGGATGACCGACGCATATGCGCTCGATGCATTCTGGCCTTTTCCGTAGACATTGAAACAGCGAAGACACAGATATTCAAATTTGCGTCGAGAGCGGGAGTGCGAAGCATCTGTATGTTCGCCCGCTTTTTTTTTGCAATATTCCTCGACCGAGAGTTTAGAATGCCCGTATGGAGAAATGGGTTTTGCCGCAAGATTCTCGCTAATAACAGGAGCGGTCTGGTCACCATACACGGCGGCACTCGATGCGAACATGAATCGGATGCCGCGCTCTGCGCAGAGGTCGATGATATATTCTGACGCAACCCGATTGATCTCATCACATTGCTGAGGTTTTTGTACAGATTCGAAAACAGATACCATCGCCGCGAGATGGAAAACAATGTCGACGCCGCTCAATGCTTTTGCGACAAGCTTTTTGTCGCGGACGTCGCCGACGAACAGCTGGATACGATCTTCAATATCGCGCAACGAGTCTCGCGGCGCATTGCAGAAATTATCGATGACACGGACAGAATAGCCTTGTTTGATGAGCAGACGAACGATACGGCTTCCGATGAATCCAGCGCCGCCAGTGACCAATGCTTTCTTCTGCTTCGTCAAAACCATACACGACAAAAACGCAAAACGCTATATAAAACTTCTGAAAAAAGATATGCCAGCTATGAAGTGCTCAGAAGCGTCATTGCCTCGGTACGCAGTCAAGAGAGCGTCCGATTGTTGCAGGATGCTCGACGCAATATTTGTGAGGAACGAGCAAATTATTACCGCAATGACGCAGAAATAGAAATAACAAAAATCAAAAGATTATTCCACCACAATCGCAGGCTTTCCAGGAATCGCTTGTGCAGCTTTCGGATGCGTTGAATCGTCGGCATACAAAACGGCAAATTCGATCGCATCGCCGTGGTTCTGTCTGAAGAATGTGACCGCGTCAAGCAACGCAGTATGCTCGACGAGC
>CAZGJY010000062.1:0-5610 GCA_964525725.1 uncultured Methanosarcinales archaeon
CGTGAATTCCGTAAGTGGGGTATCGGTGTCTTGTTGATATCGCAAGTCCTCTCAGACTTCATCGGACAGATCAAAGCGAACATCAACACGGAGATCCAGATGCGTACTCGCGACGAGGAAGACCTCAAACGCTTGTCTCTCAAATATGGCGACGATCTTTTGCATGCCGTCGTCAAAGCAGAAGTCGGTACTGGTATGATCCAGAATTCAAAATACAACAAAGGCCGACCATGGCTTGTTTCATTCCGTCCGGTGCTCCACGCAGTCGAGCGTTTGACCGAGAAAGAATTGCGCGATTATGATATATTCAACACGCAGCTCGAAGACTTGGCAGATTCACTCACGCAGCTTGAGAGCGGATCAAAGATCGATGTGCTCGATATGAGAATCGAACTTGACTTGGCGTATGACAAACTCAAAGAAGGCAAGTTCGACGTCGTACAGATCTACTGCGAAGAGCTCAAGTCGAAGATCGACAAGCAATGGGAAAAACTCAAGAAGAAACCCGTCAAGCGAGTCAAAAAGCTCATCGACAAAAAGACGATCGACAAATTCCTTGAGCTTGCGCAAAGACAGCACTACGAAGCGGCAAGCGCTGAAGCTGCGGCGGCGTCAAAGCAGCCGGCGCAATTGAGCGCAGCGACAACGAGTGGTGCGGCTGATCTGAATGCGATCGCAAACACTGCAAATCAATCCTCATCCCAACAGTCGTCACGGTCGCCAACAGCAGCATCCGCTCAAAAAGCAGAGAAAGATAATACGAAAGCGAAGGCAAAGAATGCCCAGAACGAGATTGCTCCGTCGGCTAAGGAGACAGTAAAACAGCAGAATTCCGTGAGACAAAAAGAGCAGAAGGCGCCCGCGGCGGTAACTGACAAAAAGAATGTCAAGCTTCAAAATGCAAACGCAACTACGGCGAATGCCGGCGGATCAGTATTCGCAAAAGACAAATTAGCGAAATTACGCGCTGCGCTCAATAAAAGATAAATACAAGATAGGAATTTATGAGATAGATGAGATAATCAGAATACTAATAAATAAACACTGACGAAAAAAGAGGCAACATGTGGTTTGACAAAAAAGAGACAGGCGAACAGAAGGTTTCAGTGACGAAGACCGGCTCGAGAATCAGTACTAGTAGTCGCACTCCTACCGTCAGCGGCAACGGTACCGCCGGTGCTGCGATGCAAGCCCAGTCGGCGCAGTTCGCCGACGCGCTCGCTGCGCTCAAAGATCAGGCGACTCGCTCGCAGACGAAGATCGAGATGCTCGAGGCGAAAGAAGAGGCGCAGAAAGAGTTGCGTGAGATCACGAACAAGAAGTTCGATGCGATCCTCGGGCAGATCGGCGAGATCCGCGAGCTGTTCAAAGTTCTCTCGTCGGAAAAAAAAGAGCTCGAGATCAAGATAGGACAGACGCTTGAGATTGTCAAACAAGTCCAGCCGACGGAAGTCGCGAAGAAGCTTTCGACGATGGCGCACCAGATCTCGCTCATCGAAGGAAAGAACCAACTGTTGCACAAACAATATGATTCGTTCAAGAAAGATTTCGACCAATTCAGCCATAAACTCAAAGTATTTCGTGGCGACGACGAATTGCTCAAGCTGCAGACACGCGTGAAAAATGATCTCGAAGATGTTGAGAAGGTGAGCCATCAAGCCGGCATGCACGCTGCGAAAATCGAGAATCATTTCATCAAGATCAACGAGAAGGCAACGGCGATCCAAACAAGCATCAGCGAACTCAAGGCATTGCGTGAGGGACTTGAGCATTTGCAGATCGATCTGACGAAACAGTCAGAAGATATCAAAGCGGCGGCATCTGCGCAAGCAGACAAGAGTGGTTTGACGGGTCTCGACGAAGCGACGAAAAAGATTGCGGAACTCGAAGGAACAGTCAGCGAACTGACTGATCTCACGACGGAAACATTCGCGCAGCTCAAGAAAGATATTCTTTCTCATCACGAAAAAGCGACAAGCTCGATCAGCCCTGTCGAATTCGAGAAGATGAAGCGTTGGGTCGCATATTTGATCAAGGAGCTTGAGAGCCGAAAGCAGAAAAAATAAAAAGAAAACAAGAAATAATGAAAAAATAAACAAATTCGGCAGGAATGAACTAAATCAGCAGCTTGATAGCTTAGCTTGCATATGTAACAGGATCGTAACAATAACTGCAGAGAACGATGGTAGAGCCCAAAAAACAGCAAGAGCAAAAAAGCCGGCACTCACATCCCTATCATTCCGAAAGCAAAAGCAAGCGAGGCGTATTCATCATCGTCGCCATTCTTATAATCCTCGTCGCTATCACAATCTTCATCTCGTGCAGACGTACCGCGATAGTCGCAGATGTCCCGAGCGTCTATAATTTCGGGCTTGTCGCGCCGTTCACTGTTGATGGCGCCGGTGGCGCAGATTCAGCTGGACGCAGCCTCAACATCAATATCTCGAACGCAACGGCGCAATATGTGACGCTGGGCGAGAAGCCGCTGCTCCACATTGAACACATGGATGTCAGCAATTGTTCTGGTGCAAGCGTCTTCATCGCGAAAAGCCTCAACTCGCAGGACAAAGTTGCTGTAGGCAAGGTGCTTTACGAGACGGGAAACACGAACTATGAAATTCCGCCGCAGGTCAATGTGTCACAGTATCCGATTGTCGTCGTCTGGTGCGATTCGACAAATGCGCGCATCGGCTATGCGTTCATGCAATAATTGTAAAATTGTAAAGTCATTGCCTGCACCAATAATATCTGCGTTCTTTCCGCAATCTTTGCAATAATTCTTTGCGCACTCTTTTAATTCTCACTATCGATTTCTCGATGAAGAAATATGAGATTAGCAGAGATGCATGAAAAGCCGCGTGAGCGGTTGCAGCGATTCGGAGTGTCGACGTTGAGCGATGCGGAATTATATGCGCTCATATTGACGGCGGGCACGAGAAAGGCGAATGTGCTTGATGTCGCGCAACGTGTTTCATTTTTTATTGCAAACCAACGGCAGCCGCCGACGTTCTCGCAGCTCAAACAGTTGCCTGGGATCGGCTCGGCTCGCGCATGCCAAATCCTTGCGACTATAGAGCTTGGTATCCGGACGAGGTCGAAAAATGATGCAGTGGTCGGGCAGCCGATCGCTGCGTCCGCGAAACAGATTTTTAGATTGTATCAGGGATTGTTCGCGCATTCGTTCTCAGAAGAGTTCTATGTCCTTTTTCTCGACGCTAAATTGGCCGTCATCGCAAGCGAACAGCTGTTTGTCGGCACGCTTGATTCTGTGACGGTGCACCCGCGTGAGGTATTCCATCGCGCGGTCAAACATCTTGCGCATTCAATCGTCATTATGCATAATCATCCGTCAGGCGATCCGACTCCGTCGCCGCAAGATATTCTTGTGACGCAGACAATCCAAGAAGCTGGACGAATCATCGGCATCGGGCTTATCGATCATGTCATATTCGGCACAAATTCATTCTGGAGCTGGAACGACACGACGGAAGCTATCGACATTGTTGGCTCGAATGCTTCTGCTCGGAAGGATAAAGATGTTGCCGATGATGTTGATGGTGATTCGCCATGAAAGTCGAAAAGGGATGTCTGACGTGCACGCGAGTGCACGAGACTTGAGAGCTTTACGCCAAGCAGACGGATCGGTCTGCTGTAGTCTATCTCTGATTCGCCGATTTTTGCGACGGCTGCAATAAGATGTTGTTTTGATGCGCTTGCGAACTTGAAACTGAGGCTGCGAGTTATCGTCGTGAAATCGCTGTATCTTATTTTGAGCGTCACTGTTTTGTACATGCACTCTTTAATATTAAGATCCGCAAACACTTCTTGCGCGAGCTGCGCAAGGTTTTGCTTGATCTGCGGTACATCTCGCAGATCGCTCATGTATGTCTCTTCTCGAGAATAACTTTGCTCTTCGCCGCGCGGAACGATGATCGAGAAGTCTTGCCCGTTCGCGAGGACCCAATATTCGAACCCAGACTTTCCGAGATTATCGAGGATGAAAAATTTGTCTTTCTTTGCGAGATCGCCGATCGTCTTGATGCCGAGCGACTCGAAGTACGGCACAGATTTCTTTCCGATGCCCGGGATCGCTCCGATATTCATCGGCGCGAGGAAATTCTTCATGTTGTAGACTACTGTCACGCCGTGCGGCTTTTTGTAACCGGCAGCGATCTTCGCTACTCTTCTCGACGGCGCGATGCCGACGGAGCAACTGAATCCGGTCTGTTTGTGGACCGTTGCCCGGATATATTTTCCGAGATCGAGCCAGCTTTTGAACTTATTTGCCAGAATTGTGACGTCGAGATTCGCTTCGTCGATGCTTATCTGCTCAAACTCAGTTCCAGTGTCGTGCTCATATTCATGCGCGAGCGACTTGAGCGTCTGCATGATGAGCTGCGACTCCTTGCTGTATAATGAAAAATTTGGCCGCAAGTAGATCCCGTCGGGGCACAGACGGACCGCTTGACTGATCGGCATCGCTGATCTGACGCCGAACTTTCGCGCTTCATAGCTTGCGGTGCAAATAACGCCTCGGGGGGAATTCTTGTCCGCGCCGATAATGAGTGGGAAGCCGATGAGCGCGGGGTCTTTTTTCATCTCACAGGCAGCGTAGAAACAATCCATATCGACGTGGGCAATGAGGCGTTTTTGCATGCCGTTTATTTTGACGGATTTGTTTATAAGGAATAAGGGGGCGGTTGTCGCGTGCGTTGTCTTGTTGTCTCGTGCATTGCCGTGTTGTGAAATACGCTGTCGCGTTGTTGAGAGAGCCGATAAATTTGGATAGGTAATCACGACTGCGATCACGACTGTGAAGAATTATAAATGGGTCAAAAATCCCAGGTTGTGCGCTAAAAAATAAAATAAAAAGAGTCAAGCTATACAAAAACAACAAACAAACACGAAAAAAACATAGGGCTCACATGTTCAGCGATCCAAATCCAGAGTATACGAATCCGTTCTCATTCCGGCCGCTGTCGCTTGGTGCGATCGGTCGTGCATGTCTTGATTCTTATCTGCGATATGATGGTTTCCAGTTGCGTCAGGATCTGCTCGCCCACGAATTAGCAGGCAATGGACGGACACAAAGCGACGAAAAAGTTCCGCTCATCGTTAATGCGGGCGAGGCTGCAGTCAAGCGTCACAGTCGTGTACTTGCGAACATGGATGAAGCGTGGCTTTCGTTTGCATGTGCACTACGAGAACTCGATTCGTACTATGGTCCGTCACATATGCATATAGGACGAATTGCAAAAACAGCGATTGTACAAGCTGTCAGCGAAACATTTGGCCAGAACTCAACGTATCATGCACAGACGTGTGATTTCTTAGGCACATATCTCGAGGAACGTTTTCGCAACGCTGCAGACTCGCATTTGGCCAAGAACGGTGGGAACAAAATAAAAGATTCTTCTAAAGGATTGCCGCTCCAACCGCATATGCTCGTGCAGAATCAGTTCGATTTCCGTAATTTATCGATCGGTGCATTCAGCGGAAACGCTGAGAGATTCAAATCGTTCATGACAACTGTCGATGCTGCACGTACAATCAGCCCTATTTTTTTCGAGACATCTCGTTCATTGGTCGATCAGATGTATAGCAAATGTA
>CAZGJY010000063.1:0-5561 GCA_964525725.1 uncultured Methanosarcinales archaeon
AAAATAATCATTTCGCTTGAAAAGCATTTTGATTACAAAAGAAAAATAAGAAAATTTATTTTCCAATTAAGCTTTCACTTTGATGACATCTTTTGCTGGCTTCATGCTTTTCCAAGCAAGTTCGAAAAGATCTTCCATCGATTTAGCGAAGTATGGTGTATTGACCCACAGACCGACATCATATGTCGGATGAACTTGTGCATCATCCATGACCATGAAGATTATTTCGCTCGAATCGACGAGAATAAATCGGCCGGAAAGCTTGTCAGCGTGGCGAACTTCTGCGACTGCAGAGAGATCTTTTACCGCATCTGCGCATTCTTGTGTCAAAGGTGCGGCAATTCTAATCTTGACGCCTCGCTTTTTGAGTTTTTCAAACACCGGCTTGAAACTTTCTACTTTCCGCATCAAACCTTGAGCTGTTGTCATGATTGTGACTGTTTCTTCGGCTTCAGATATCGTCAATTCAATGTGACTGTAAAGATTATGCCTACCCTTTATCGACGCTGAAAGATCCGAAGGTTCGACTAGCTCAACACCCTGGTTATGCAATGACTGCAATTCGGTTAAAACATCCGTTTTCTTTAGATCATCAAGACGTGTTATTTTTTCTTTGGAGTCCGAATGAATGTTCTTTTTCACTCGTTCTACAACTTCCATCGGATCGACTGCCATATATTTTATTGGTTTGCCGATCTTCATGATGACGAAACCATTTTTTTCCAATGATTCGAGAACGTCATAGCTGCGTGATCGTGGAACGTCTGCAATGTCAGAAAGTTCGCCTGCCGTCGCGACACCGCGAGAGAGCAATGCTGTCCAAATCTTAACTTCGTAAAGATTTAATCCGAAGTAGCGTCGTAGTCTACTGAGGAATTCTTCTTTTATAATCATGTATTTCTAACCCCCCTTTTGCGCAGTAACAAACAAATGTCACTACTTAGACGACAATTCACCCACCACTACTTTAAATATGTTGCGCTGCTTCACCACTGTGCAATCGTTTCTTAGTCCAATTGCTTGTGAATACTATGATTGTGCAACAACAAGCGATGAACCAAAACACAATCGATATGAATACTGATTTGAAAAATATATCTGGAAAATAAATTACGAGTGAATCATTAGCTGGGAAAAGCCAGAGTTGATTGCTGAAAAAAAGTTTGTGAAATGATATAAACGCAGCATTAAAATCAAAAAACGCGAAAACTCCAATAATAGCAAGCAGCAGAATATTTGCATATGCGGATATGCGCAGAATCTTCTTTTTTTCTTCGGCTGTCTGTGAATGCAAAAGCCAAAATGTTAATATTAAAGTCATAAAGAAACAGATTTGCCCTACGACGAATAATTTTCGTACGTCGCTCATATGTGCTTGCGCTTGTTGGGAGAGTTCAACTGTATAATTTGATCCGAACCATATGTAGGACAAGAGTTGTTGGGTTGCAATCTTAGTTTGTGGCACACCATAGTTGTATGAAAGCGGATTATTGATGATTGCATCAGGATATGCAGAAGACCACGGATTGAGAATGAGTGCGATAAGCAATAAGAAAAGAAAAATACTGCTGATTAAGATACACATTGTCTGAAAAATTAATTTATTGTTTTTTATTTTCATTTGCTCCTATTTTTATAATAAAAAAACGCACAGAACTCTATTAGTGCAAGAATTGTTGCAAATCCGTTCAGATATGAAAAAATTGTGTCGTCGTTTATAATACTGTAAGTGGTGAGCAATGTGCTTGCAACAAAGTATATTGCTGTAAATGTCGGATCGATTGTATGCTGCTTCGACAAAATCGTACGGACGAAGCTGGCAAGCCATGCCAGAATCAATGTAATAGCACCAAGAATGCCTATAATATAGGTTGAGGAAATCATTGGTTCAGGCAAAGGCTTGAATTGCTTATAAAGGGTTGCTAAGTTTACATAAACTGCACGAAAAAAGTATTTCCACATGAAACGATGGGGTCATCGGAAATTTTATTTTTTGCTGTTTATAAACAAACACCCATTGTAAGATGAAATTACTGATTTTCCACAGGAAATGAGGGGGTCTAAATATCTTTTCTTCTTATGCATTCTTGTCGTCGAGGCGTTTTTGAATGGTGAATACAAGCATTTATAAATAAAAGCAGCCAACCCGACTATATAAAAGAGGCTCAGTTTGGGAGCATAACTATGAGTGAAAAAGCAGTAACTGAAAAGCCAAAATCATACGAGCGGCTTAATATTGTCAATATCGTTGTTTCAACATCACTAGAACATGATGTCCCGTTGGAAAAAATGGCGGCGACGCTTTCTAATACTGAGTATAATCCTGAGCAATTTCCTGGTCTGGTTCTAAGAATCAAAGAACCAAAAACAAGTGCGCTCATTTTCTCATCAGGAAAAGTCGTTTGTACTGGAGCTCGAACGCTCAAAAAAGTCGAAGAGTCAATCCAGCAAATCATTAAAGCACTAGAAAAAATCAATATCAAGATAACAATTAAGCCTGTCATCAAAATCCAAAACGTTGTTGCATCTGGCAAAATTAACATGGAATTGAATCTGAATAATCTTGCGATGCAGCTCGAAAATACAGAATATGAACCAGAACAATTTCCGGGTCTTGTCTACAAATTGATGGAAGCGAAAGCGACATTCCTCCTATTCTCGAATGGAGAGATTGTCTGCACTGGCACTCGTTCTGAAGAAGAAGTCTTCACTGCAGTCGATATGCTTGTTGCACGACTCACCGGTCTTGGCATCAAGATGAAAAAGAAAGTTCCAGTTTAGATTATTTTTAGAAAACATTTTTATAGTTTTTATTACAATTGGGTTTATCGCAGTTTAATTCTGTTTTTGTGCTAGTGTTTCGTTGAAATCGCTCAGGATATTAAGTTGCATCGGAAATTCCACTGGACAACTGAACGTAGTCTTTTAATAAGGAATTACTTGCACAAGCTTTCTGAAAATTCAGGATTTTTGTTTTGGGAACGAACGAACGAGATTTTTTTCGGAAAAAAATGCTAAAAAAGACACATAGGTCTAAAAAGAGAATAATTTTACTAAACTAGGGGATCATCAAGAGAATTAAATATGGAAGTTTCACGGCAAATAGAGCTATGCAAAGAATTCATCGAGCAGAATCGACATTCACAACTGCTCGAGGCTGTCAGAAAAGGCGAGCATCATCTTTCTGTTGATTTTGCTGAGTTCTCCGCGTATGAGCCAGAGCTTGCGAACGAATTGCTTGAAAAACCTGATGATATGCTGCGGACATTCCAGCTGGCCCTCGAGCAATTCGACCTTTCTCGCGGAGATGGCGAAGATGATACGCTTGCAATCAATCCTAAAAAATTCAAGTTCCGATTCTTCAATCTTCCATCCAAAGAAAAAATGATGATCCGCAATCTACGAAGCTTGCACATCAACAAACTGTTGTTTCTAGAAGGCATTGTTCGACAAAAATCAGATGTCCGCCCAAAAATGCTCTCCGCAAAGTTTGAGTGCCCGTCCTGCGGTAACACAATCACGATCGCACAGGATGAAGATAAATTAAAACTTCCGGCGTACTGCCCAAAATGCAAGCATAAGGGACGATTCAGGCTTTTAGACAAAGAATTGATCGATAGCCAAGGATTGTGGCTTGAAGAAATCACGAGCAATCTAGAAGGCGGACAGCAGCCAAAACGACTGCGAATCTTTTTGCAAGAAGACCTCGTCAGTCCTATGACTGATAAAAAAACAAATCCCGGAACAAGCATTCGTGTTGTTGGAATGCTTCGAGAAATCGCGAAACAAGGAAAAGACGGCGGCAAGCTTACAACGTACGATTATCTTTTTGACGCAAATTTCGTCGAGCCGCTCTCTGAAGATTACACTGACATTAAAATCTCCGAAGAAGACGAGAAAAAGATATTTGAAATCGCGCGACGACCTGATTGCGTCGAAGTTCTCATCAAAGCCGCAGTTCCCGGAATATATGGACACGACATTGTCAAAGAAGCGATCCTTCTCCAATTCGTCGGCGGCTGTCTCAAAATACGAGGAGACGGCGTGCGAAACAGAGGAGACATCCACATCTTGCTCATCGGTGATCCAGGTAGCGGTAAATCACAGTTGCTCAAGCGTGCAGCAGTTTTTGCACCGAAAGGAAGATATGTCTCAGGAAAAGGCGCATCTGGTGCTGGTCTCACTGCCGCAGTCGTCAAAGATGAATTCATGGGCGGTTGGGCGCTTGAAGCCGGAGCGCTTGTTCTTGCGAACAAAGGCATCTGTCTCATCGACGAATTGGATAAAATGACGACAGAAGATCGATCAGCCATGCACGAAGCGCTCGAGCAACAAACAGTCTCAATCTCAAAAGCGAATATCCAAGCAACGCTAGTCTGTGAAACAACTGTCCTTGCAGCAGCAAACCCTAAGCTCGGCAGATTCGATCCATACGATAATATCGCTAAGCAGATCAACCTGCCGCCAGCACTCATCAACCGTTTCGATCTTATTTTCCCGTTCCGAGATATTCCGAATAAAGAACAAGACGAGCGATTAGCGACATTCGTACTGTCAATGCACCAACGCGCGACGAACCAAGATGTTGAAATAGACACAGATACGCTCAGAAAATATATCGTCTATGCAAGACAGAATTGCCATCCAAAACTTTCAGACGCAGCAATCTCAGAACTCAAGACGTACTATGTCAAAATGCGCAATGGAAATACCAGCGAAGAAGGAATGATGACAATCTCTCTTTCTGCGCGACAGCTTGAAGCACTCGTCAGATTGACGGAAGCGACAGCAAAGCTTCGTCTTGCGACAACTGCAACAGTCACAGATGCACGACGCGCGATTGAAATGCTCGACTACTGCCTCTCGCAGATTGGTATCGACCCAGACACCGGACGAGTTGATATTGACCGTATCCAGACTGGATTCACAACGTCACAACGAACAAAAATCGTCGGCGTGCGAGAGATAATTAAAGAACTTGAGGAACAGCACGGTAAGATAATACCAATCGAAGCAATATTTGACGCTGCAGCGCAGAAAGGATTAGAAAAAGAAAAAGTTGAAGATGCGATCGAGAAACTCAAACTCTCTGGTGATGTTTTCGAACCAAAACGAGGATCAATCAGCAGAATTGTTT
Source organism: uncultured Methanosarcinales archaeon (assembly GCA_964525725.1). Classification (GTDB taxonomy): domain Archaea; phylum Nanobdellota; class Nanobdellia; order Woesearchaeales; family DATGWN01; genus DATGWN01. The sequence continues at coordinate 5,138 of CAZGJY010000063.1, forward strand.
GATGCACCAGAAGTTATATCAACATAATAGCAAGAAAAAAACCATTAAAAAGTAGAAATATAATATATTTTGATGCTCATGACAACGCCAACACAGCAATCGCAAGAGAACAAGGAAATCCAGAAGCGACAAGTCGCGAAAATTCTCAGAATAGTTGATCTTCTGTCTGGCGAATATGTGCAGCAAAGCGGTTGGCTTCCAAACTTTGTGCGGACAAAAGATGGCATTGAAGCATCTCGCGTGAATATCATTGGTGCGCTCACAGATATTTCTCCGACGGATATTGTGCCGCTGACGCCTATCGAAAACTTTTCAGCTACGCTTGACGACGGCAGCGGCAAGATGCAATTACGATCGTTCGAGCCCATTGTTTTTGCCGATGTGTTGCAAGTGGGAATCCCAGTCATTGTCATCGCGCGCCCAA
>CAZGJY010000064.1:0-5540 GCA_964525725.1 uncultured Methanosarcinales archaeon
GGCGCAACAGTTCTATTGAGCACGAATGGGACTGGAATGGTCAATTCGCTCATTTATCGATTGAAATAATTGTTACTAAATAACTGTCAACTATTTCTCGTTCAGAGATGTTTTTATATGCTAGAATAATTGCTTGATGAAATTCGCGAGTGGTTTCATCGAGAGAAGCGTGAAGAGTGCGAGCAATATCATCACGATCATGCCGCTTGGTGGCAGATCAAGCTGGAATGAACTAAAAATGCCGATGATCATTGCAATAATGCTGCAGATAGCTGCAGTGATGATTGTACTTTTGAACGACTTCGCTACTTGCAATGCGATAAGAGTCGGCAGCACAAGGAGTGCTGAGACTAGCAGGATGCCGACTGCGCGGATGCTCACAGCAACGGCGAGCGCAACCATAATCGTGAATATGAAATTGACGATAGCATAATCTTTCTGTTGCAGTTTGGCAAGCTCGTCATTGAATGTTATGAAAAATATCTTTTTGTAGAATATTGCGATGAAAATGATCATAATGACAAGGATGCTGAGTATGAGGATGATATCACTCTGCGTGAGAGTGAGAATGCTTCCGATGAGGAATGTGAATAGATCGACGGTAAAACCATGCACTGCGCCTGTGATAAGAACACCGAGACCGACGCCAAATGAGAGTATGACTGCGATCGCAGCATCGCCATAAATATTGTTCCGTATCAATCGTTGTACGATGAGTGAACCGATGATGACGCAGATGAGCGAAACGATGAACGGATCAAAGTGCAAAAGAAAGCCAAGTGCTACTCCGCCGAATGCTACATGAGCAAGCCCATCTCCGAGAAGCGAGAGCCGTCGCAGGACAAGGAATGGACCGATGAGGCTTGTGATGATCGCGATTGCGACGCCGCCAAGCAGCGCGAGCCGCATAAATTCATAGTTGAAGAGATGGAATATATCAATCATGGTGGCGGTGTCCGTGATGATGGTGCTCTTCGTGGGCACCATACACTTTGCTCAAAAGCTCTTTTGTCTGTGATGCGTGTCCAAGGCAGCAGATCGCGTGGTTGATGCACAGGACTTTATCTGCGACAGTCGGTACCATACCCACATCGTGTGTTATGAGGAGGATCGTTATTTTTCTCTCTTTGCTCAGATGTTTGAGGAGGGAGAGGAACTGCCGCTCTGTTTTCACATCGACGCCGACTGTCGGCTCGTCGAGGATGAGGACTTTTGGATCATTCTGCAACGCAAGCGTTATGAGCACACGTTGCTGCTGTCCGCCAGAGAGCTCTACGAACTTTTTTGACAACAGTGCATTCACGCCGAGGTCTGATGCGAGTGATATGGATGATGAGAACTCTCTTTTCCCATCATTGTTTTTGGTTTTTTTGATGTTGCTTTTTTTCTTTTGCGCGCCGAGAATTTCCTGTACGGTTCCTGGAAAAAGCCGGTCGATACTATATCGTTGTGGCATGTATCCGATAATATTCTTTCCTCTGATCTGTTGAACCGGAGTGCCTGCGACTTCGAGCGAGCCTTTCTGCATCGGCAAAAGTCCGATGATCAATTTGGCGAGCGTCGATTTTCCTGCGCCATTCGGACCGAGGACTGCAACGAAGTCGCCTTCTTCTATCTCGAATGATACGTCTTTGAGAACAGAGAGATTTTCATACGCGAATGAAATATTCTTCGCTTGGATCATTGGTACTTTTTTCATCTCTTGTATTTTTCCCATCTCTTTTCTCTCTCTTTTTTCTTCTCGTCCTTCTTGTGGGTAAGTATGTTTCATGTCTTCATTTGGTTTATTTAACTGCAGTCCATTGCAGTGCGTACGCTTTGCAGATTCGCTTGCATGACGCTAATAAATGTATCGTTGGCGTTTTCTTGTGATTCGAACGGACTCATCGCAAGCGTCGTTGCGCCGATCTGTGATGCGATGACATTGCTGATTTTTGGATCGACTGTTTTCTCGAACATCACATACGTGAGATTATATTGTTTTGCGACGTCGATAAGGCGCGCAATTTGTTGCGGCGTCGGCTCTTGTTCTGGTGAGAGACCATCGATATAGTATGATTTGAAATTGTAATCGCGCGCCATGTAAGAATATGCGTCGTGGGCCGCGAGGATTATATGATTTGAGCAATTTGAAACATTGAGATCCACAGTATATTCTGCGTCGAGCAGTTTGAGATCCGCGATATATTTGTCACCATTCTGTTCGTATACTTGCGCATTCTTCGGATCTGCTTTGATGAGACCATCCCGGATATTAGTCGCCATAATGATCGCATTTTTCGGAGAGAGCCATATGTGTGGATCGAGGCCGCTGTAATCAAGATCGTCAGAGACATCGCCGAACTCACCGTTCGGATTTATCTGCTGGATGCCATCTCCTGCGCCGATTATTGTGATATTCTTTGCGACAGTCTCGATAAGTCTTTCTTCATATGGAGCAAATCCTTTCTGGACTCCGAGAGTGACGAAGACATTTGCATTGTCTAGGCGAATGAGATCTTGTGGCGAGCTATCATATTCATGCGGTTCTGCGGTGAGTGGAACGACTGAGTACACATTCGCAGCGTCTCCTGCGATTGTCCTCGTCATATCATAGAGCGGATAGAATGTCGCAGCGATTGTCATTTTTTGTGACTGATTCGACTGTAATTGTGCAACTGATGTAGGTGACGTGGATGTTTGTGTCGTGCAAGCTGTCACGACGAGAAACAGGGAAAGTATGCAGCAAATGCAAAAGATGATGCTGACACTGATACTTGTACTGTGTGAAACTTTTGCTGCATACTTCTTATTTGCCCGTTCTGTGTTCATATTCATCCCATGCCTATTAATTGTGATTATGAGTAGTGACTATGCGTAAGTTATTTAAATATCTTAATGATTCTTGTTATCAATAAGATAATGAATACGATTACATATAAGATGATGATAGTCGGCAGGAAAATGATAACATGATATCTCGGCAGACAAAACAGAAAGCGCTTTTGAGCAAGCACATCGTTGCAAAAAAAGGATTTTTCACTGCTGAAGAGCTCCTGCATGACTTGGGTTCGAATGATTCAGGTATAGGCATTGCAACAATCTATCGGTTTCTCAAAGCCGAGGCGAAAGCGCACAGGCTATATCCTTACATTTGCGATCGTCGGACAGTCTATTCACAGACAATGCAGAGCCATTGTCATTTCGAGTGCGAGAAAACAGGAAAGATTGTGCATTTCACAATAAACAACCTTGACTTTCTCAAAGGAAAGATTCCTGGTAACATAACGAGCATTAATTTGATTGTCAAAGGAGTTTGCGATAGTTGTGGCACGCTTTCCAGTAAAAAAAAAAATTGCTGTTCGCATTTGTCTACTCATTCACATGCAGCCAAGTAATTAATCAGTAATTGCGGTATTTCTTCGCCAAAAAGAATAAAAAGAGATGATCCGTTTTTTGATGTATGTCTAATGCACCTATTGATTCCATTGATCCGCTCGTTGAGCACAAAGATTCACTGTCGAAATCGGAATCGATTTCATCCGCCAGTCTCAAATCGCTATCTACATCATCTGTAGGAGTTGCGCCATCAATTCCAACACCTTCTGAGCCTATTGCATCTGCGGCATCATCGCAATTATCTGACGGTACTCGGGGCGCTGTAACTGCAATTCCCACGGCTCCTGCCGCGGCTTTCAAACCTGTCTCATCCGTTCTGCTTGGCGATGCTGAGCAGAAGCAGCGTAGTCTCAAATATAGTGTTGTCGACGGCAGTTTCTATGCGATGATGGCGGGCTTTGGTGAGTCATTCTTTTCTGCGTTCGCGATTTTCCTCAATGCGAATGCAGGTCAGCTCGCGCTGCTCGGCTCAGTGCCACAGATGATTGGTTCGTTCTCACAGCTGCTCACGCGCAGATGCGTCAAATTATTTGGCAGCAAGAAACGTTTTGTCGTAACGTTCGCGACGGCGCAAGCGTTGATGCATCTCGTCGTTCTTTGCGCATATCTTTTCAAAGCGATATCTGTTCCATTCCTCATCTGTGCAGTCAGCCTGTATTATTTATGCGGACTCATCATCAGTCCTGCGTGGAACGCGTGGATGGGCGATCTTGTTGACGAGAAAATGCGTGGCACGTATTTCGGACGACGTAATTTCGCGTGCGGTTTTGCATCGTTCTTCGCACTTCTGACTGCGGGTTATTTGCTGCAGAGTTACACTGATACGCCAGGAGAGAAATTTCTCGGTTTTGTTTTCCTGTTCGTTATCGCGGTCTGTGCAAGACTTGTCTCTGCATATTTTCTCGCGCAGCAATATGAGCCGAAAACTATCGTGCATGATCGTAATCAGTTTCCTCTGCGAGACTTTGTCCATGCATTACGGACGACGAACCTTGGAACATTCCTTGCGTTCATGTGGCTGTTCAATTTTGGCGTCTATCTCTCGAGCCCGTTCTTTGCGCCTTATATGTTGGGTCAGCTCGGTCTGAGTTATATCCAATACACAATGATCAACGCTGCGGCAATCATCGCAAAGCTCCTCTTCATGCCTATCTGGGGCAAGGCGAGCGATCGCTTTGGCACGAGAAAACTGATGCTGCTCTCGGCGTGCCTCGTCGTTCTCGTGCCGTTCAGTTGGCTGTTCGGCTCGTCAGTCATTTATCTCATCATAATCCAACTCTATTCTGGATTCGCGTGGGCTGGTCTTGAGCTGACGTCGTTCAATTTTCTCTTCGACGCGACGAGTCCCAAGCAGCGCTCGTCAGTCATTGCATATTACAACGTGATCAATGGTATCATGCTCTTCTGCGGCGCACTCATCGGCGGTTGGCTCGTCACGATCGGACTGATCCCAGGGTGGTCAATTTATTTCGGCGTTTTCCTCGCGAGCGGCGTATTCCGACTCATCGCGTGCACATTCTTCCTCTCGCGCGTGAAGGAAGTACGGCAATTCGAGGCGGTCGGTTATCGTCATTTGCTGTTCCATGAGTTGACTGTGCAGCCGACGCTTGGTCTGGTGCATGGCGCCGTCGAGGCGACGAATTGGACGCGGCGACGCGTGACGAGCCGTGTGACGCATCTCTTCACGGACATCGATGATTTCCTCGACAATATTTCAGGGCATCACCGGATACAACGGCACATTGCATCGCACATCAGTTCGTTCTTTGTCGAAGTGGATAAATTCATTGATCGGCACAAAAAAAAGCAGAAATAAAATATAAGAATCAAAGTCTAAAATGCCATCTATCGTTTATCTGGCAATGGATCATCGACGGCATTGTACGGTTTGAAATTTGTGCCTTGTTTCAATGTTCTCCACTCTATCAGACTTCGTAGCTCGGGTGTTCGAGTTGTTAGGCTGTGGACTGATGTTCCGCGCTGATACGAATATCCTGACAACTCATAGAGCAATTTGAGTGGGACATGAGAAAAACCAATATACCCCGTATAACCTCGAGGTGTATGTAATTCTGGAAGTGCATATGTATCTTTTGATTCTGTGTCGTGCAAGATATCGATTGGGCTTAACTCAATCACCGTTGCATATCCTGGATGTGAGA
>CAZGJY010000065.1:0-5523 GCA_964525725.1 uncultured Methanosarcinales archaeon
GTCAAGATTGTTTTGTATTAGTTTTTTTTGTTGCACGGCATTTTGCAAGAAATTGTCATAGAATTCGCGATTAGATACTGATGACTGACCGGACTGCGCCATATATTGCTTTTTGGCGTCTGTCTGTCCTTCGCTTCGAATTGCAAAAATAACATCGTCAACAAGATGGGGCAGCTCCTTCATGAGATTGACGAATCTGTCCGAGTGGTTCATAATGAAAGACACTGAAAACGGGGCTAGATTGGATAAATACAATTTGTTCGACAAAACATATGGGAGAGGCATCGCATTCTGGCTTGAAACAGGGCCTATTGTGAGCTGCATGGCATTAAATGCCGCATTCATTTGATGTATGTTAGTCAGTAATGTTTGTTTCGAGGTTGCCTGGTGGTTATTTTGCACAATGCCTTTGTCTGACTTAAGAAGTGATTTAATTTCTGCGGTCGCTTGTTCATATTTTTTCAAGAATGCTTCAACTGATGATTCAAAAGTTGCCAATTCTTTTGCAGAAGCCTCGACGCTAGTCAAAATAACCTGTAATGACGAGATGAAGCCGGCTGCATTATTTGTGAGGGTTGCAGTCATTTGGCTTGACATAGTGCGCAGCATCGGAGTAAGTTTCGATGCATCAGAAACAGATTCAAAGATATCGACCGTATCAAATGTTGTTGTGCATAATTTGTTTATTTCAGATATTGCGATTCGAAGCTGGTCATAAAAAAGAGCAGTATGTTGTTTCATCCCTGAAGAAATACTATTCATGTCTTGTGTTATTTGCGGGATTTGTGCTATAATCTTCTCGAATGTTGCGGGGTTTAACTTATATTGCGCAGACCGAAATGTAAATTCCCATGCAGTCACTTTCTGTTGGAATAATTCAAATTCTCGGTTAGTAGCTCGCCATTTAGCATGGCTGGAAAATGTATCGGTCAGTAATTTTTGCAATGGATTCAACAGTTCTTTACCGCTAGCGGGGTTTCTCGTGAGTGATTCTCGTAACTTCGAGTCAGAAATGACTTTTTTCAGATTTTGAGCTTGGGTGATCAATGAAATCTCTGTAGCATGAATTTGGAGCGCTTCCTTCAGCAAAGACAGATCATCAGTAACGCTGGATTCGACTTGAGTTGCAACTTGCTGCGCAGGTTGGTTAGGCAAGACATTTTGCGAGAATAGTTTTCCGAAAAAGCTCATAATGCCGCCAGTAGAATGTGCTTCATATATTTTCTCAACATAGCCGAATATGCCCTATTATTCATTATAAATGTATTTACTTATTTATTTGCCATATAACGCTTTATTTGATTTATCTTCTTGAGAACAACAACAGCATCTCCGCGCTTGTCTGTTGTGGGTTTAGGAAAAAGGTCAAGATTATTGAAAAATTTAGAACAGTCTAATCTGTTTTGACTGCTTGTGCAATATAATCTCGCGCTCTGCGCAACAATTGCATCTTTTCGTCAGTAACAGCCGGATGAGAAAGGCGAGGGTCTGCTATGTAGACGCTCAATACGAGTGAAGGTGCTACAGGTCTTGGTGCGCATGGCTGTAAACTGTCAGGAAGATGATCTGCCCAGGCTGCGCCAACAATATTTGACTCTCCCGAGCGAAGATAGAGTGAATCATGCTTTTTCCCGTCAGGTTTTGCATAGCGATAGCAATTTAGCATAACATCAAGAGTGAATGGTTGACGCTCATGTGTGAATTGCATTTTTCTGCTAGAATATTTAACAAGTGTCTCTGGCAATGCATTCAATTCATATTTTTGGACTGGGAGATTTTCGAGAACTGATTTAATGTTAACGTTAAACCACCAGTCGTCTACTATACTTAAACTCAGAGTGCTTGTTGCTGACGTCAAAGCAAGAGGTCTGCCAATTGTTCGCGCTAAAGCGTTTCCTGCTTTTTGATGAATTTGAGATGCAGAGACATCTAAAACATATTTGTCGTCGACCTTTGCGCATCTCAAGATGGTTTTGAACAGTCCGTGGACTGGAGGATGATAATCAAAATTTCTATAGACTGATCCTTTTGAGGAAACTTCTGCTAATAGTTCATCAAAAAATTGCGATCCTCGATTTGTTTGATGTTCAGCCATCACAATGAGTGCAGCAGCTCTTCCTTCGCCTCGGCCACCAAGTTGGGTCATCATATCTTTATGTGCTGCAAAAGATTCTCCGACTTCGCCGCCGCAGTACACTTTGAGCGCTTCAATGACTTGTCTCGGATTATCTAAAATGATGCCTTGTCGGCGATCATCATTGAAAACCGAAGTGATTTTTGATTCACCGCTCAGCTTTTCTGGAACAGCAGGACATTCTTTTTGGGGATTAACGATAGTCATAGGAATGGGCAAAGAACTTGGATTTATAAAGTTATCACTTTTTAGTGACTAACTTTGCGGCGTCGAAAGATTTTTCTTCAGGACAACAACAGCTTCGGCGTGATTCGTCTGCGGGAAGAGGTCGAACATTGCGACGCGCTCGATAGTATAATTCGTGAAGCGCGGCAATTCTTTCTCAAGCTGCTGCGGATTGCATGAGATATAGATGAGAAGCTCCGGGGCAAGCGTAACGTTGAGCGCTTCGATCGCTTTTTGATGCATGCCGCTGCGCGGCGGATCGGTGATGACGATGAGCGGTGCTGCCATCTGCGGCTTTGTCGCAAGTTTCTTGACTTGCATCGCGTCGAGGACTTGCGCGCTGATGTTCTTTTTCTTCTGCGGATCGTTCTTGTAATTCTCTGCGATGTTGTGGTTCGCGGCGTCGATCGCTTGCTGCGACGATTCGACGATATGCGTCGACTTCACGATGTCGGCGATGCAGATGCCGAATGTCCCGACGCCGCCGTAGAGGTCGAGGAGATTGCAGTTTTGGTGATTCGGATGGCTTTCAATGACGGCGCGGACATATTCAACCATCTTCTCTGCCATCTTTGAGTTGTTCTGGAAGAATGCCTGCGTGCTGTAGATGAGCTCTTTTCCGCAGATGATCTCTCTGATCATGTCGCTGCCTTTGACAACGACGAAATCTTCGGAGAGCGCCATGTCGCGCTCTTTCTCGACGTATGCAACGAGGACGGATTGCGCCGTCGTCTCTTTCGCGAATCGTTCGATGAGTTTTGTCGCTTCGTCGATTCTTGTTGATTGTGTGTTGAGGACAAACGATATCGAGCTTGCGCCGCTGATCGATGGTGTGCGGATGACGGCGTACTTGAATGTGCCTGCCAATCTTTTCTGCTCGAATGCGTCGATGTTGTTGTTCGTCTCACGCAAGAAAAAAGTGCGGATCTCGGCGATGAGTGTGTTGAGCAGTTTGTCGCTGATCACGCATGCTTCGATGTCGACGATGTCTTGCCATCGTTCTGCTTTTCGCAATCCGATGCCATTCTTGTGGAAGATGAAATCCATCCGGTTGCGATAGAAATATGGTTCGCCGGCAAACACTTCGACTTGTTCGAGTTTGTCCGGTGGAATGCCGGCAGCTACTGCGACGAGTTTCTGCTTGTTCTTCACTTGCGTCGCGTAGGCGATATGCTGCGCGCTGCAGCCGCCGCAACGTCCGAAGTATGGGCAGAGAGGTGTGACGGTGACTGATTCACTTGCTGTGCTTGATTCACCTGATACAGTTAGCTCAACCCGCTCTCTTTTCTCCATTTGCTCCATGGCGTTGAAAACAGCGCAGACGTTTTAAATCTGTTCCTTTTGCTCTTCGTGTATGACTCATCCTGATGACGATATGAATATTGCTGAAACTGCTCATGAACTGAAGGAAATGACGGAATAACAACATCGACCATCTCACTCTCACTCTGGAAAATCTTTTGCTCACACGACCGAACATCTTGGTCGCGTCGTGACAAAGGACGGCACGACGACGCTCTTCAATGCGCAATTCAATCAGACGTATCATTCGACGAGCGGTGCGTATGAAGAAGCGATGGAGAAATATGTGCGGCCGGCGAATATTGTGAAAGGAAATGCAATTCTCGACTTTTGCTTTGGACTCGGATATAATACGCTCGCGGCGATCGAGCACGCCGGCGGAATGGATGCTGGACTTTCAATTGTTGTCCTCGAAAACGACCCGCAGATGTTATTGCAGCTCGGAACAATCAAATTCGCCGATGCAACAATCGGGGAATTGTATAATTTGCTCATCCAACCAATCCTCGCTGCGCTTTGTCAAGATAAGACTGATTTCCATTTCTTCGTCGGTACAAACAAGATTCGTGTAATCGTCGGCGATGCACGTGAAAAGCTCCCGTTGTTTTTGCGCACGAGCGACCGACGTTTTGACGCGATCCTCTTTGATCCATTCTCACCAAAAGAATGCCCGCAGCTGTGGACTGCGGATGTGTTTGCGCAGTGCTTCGCTGCGCTCAAGTCGACTCAGAATGGCGGCGGCGTGTTGACGACGTATTCGTGCGCTGGTTCTGTCCGTCGCGCGATGACTGCTGCGGGATTTGTCGTTTCAGATGGACCGAGTGTCGGTCGGCGAGCGCCGAGCACGATCGCGAGAAAAGCCTGATAATAAACTGAACGACAGAAGATTAGTTTTATTATGCAACCATTTCTAGTTCTGCAACAATTTCGTCTTCTTTCTTGTTTAACATCGTGAAGAATTCTTCTATTACCATGAGCTCTTTCTTTAACGACTGAGCCCGTTGCATCAGTTCTTGGACCGTCACGAGTTGTCCGGCTGGTATGTCGTGGAAATCAATCCGATCAAGGTTTCTCTCGAATGCTATGACTTTCTCTCGCAAGCCAATGACTTGGTGCAAATCCCGCTCGACAACTTCTGTGACGGGGATCTGATTATTTTTTATGTACGTGATCTGGCCTGTTATTTCTGCGACCAATTCTGCATAGGATGTTGTGTGGAGTGCGATCAGTTCTCCTCTGCTTGCGTCATGATTCCACTTAGTGTTATACCAATTGCTTGGAGTGAGCACTCGCGCCAAATCGTGTGTTGTCTTCGCGTAGCCTAATTTTGAAAACTTATCCCTCACTATTCTGATCCTTTCTGAGAGTTGATCAAGCGTGGAATAATTTTCTTGCCCTTTATCTTTTGGAATTTGGAAAAAACCAAAGACTTTTTCTGCGGACCGGAATGCATCCGTCAATTTTCGAGCACTTTCTACAATTGCCTTGCATGAAGCAGGTATGTGTCTGTCAACCACTTGTGCAGGGATCAATGCCTTGAATTCGTCACCGCCTAGCTTGCTGATCCGGTCACGTATCCCTACAATAGATATTGACATTTCCCAGAGTGCTGATTGGAATACTTCGCCTCTCGTAAAATCTGTGAGATTATGGAAGTCTTCTTTGAGTTTTACGAGGCGCGTATATTCTTTTTGAAGATATTCAATATCAGCCAGTATTTGTTTTCGTAATTCACTATCGGTTGGCTCAAACATATCCTCGTTTTTAGCAATAATGATTTATAAGTATATCTGTGGATAGATGCAACTATACGCATTGAACTATGATGTGTAAGCATCTTGCCGCGGTTAGCCTTTTTGTAG
>CAZGJY010000066.1:0-5494 GCA_964525725.1 uncultured Methanosarcinales archaeon
CTTTCTTCTTCTCGTCAGCGTCTTTGAACTCTGCGTCGACTACTTTGTCGTCAGTTCCTTTCGAACCAGCGCCGCCTTTGCCTGCTTGTGCAGCTTGCTCATAGAGCTTCGTCGAGACGTCTTGCATTTTCTTGTTCGCAATCTCGTACTGCGCCGGGACTTTGTCGTAAGCTTTTGTATCCATCAAGGCTTTGAGCGTATCCATCTCAGTCTGTGCTACAGCAATGTCTGCATCTGAGACTTTGCCCTTGACATCTTTGACTAGCGATTCGAATTGGAAGATGAGTGCATCAGCCTTGTTGATGACTTCAGCCTGCTCTTTCTTCTTCTTGTCTTCAGCTTCGTTCGCTTTCGCGTCTTGTCGCATGCGCTCGATCTCTTCTTTGGAAAGATTTGTCGTCGCAGTGATCTTGACGGACTGTTCTTTTCCAGTGCCGAGGTCTTTTGCTGAGACGTGGACGATGCCGTTCGCGTCGATATCAAATGCAACTTCGATCTGCGGAATACCACGTGGTGCTGGAGGGATACCCATCAAATCGAATTTACCAAGAGCTTTGTTGTCCGCCGCCATTGGTCTCTCGCCTTGCAAGACATTGATAGTGACTGCCGTCTGACCATCTGCTGCCGTCGAGAAAATCTGTGATTTCTTCGTCGGGATCGTCGTGTTACGATCGATGATCGGAGTCAATACTCCGCCGAGCGTTTCAAGACCAAGCGTTAATGGTGTGACATCAAGCAACAAAACGTCCTTGACTTCGCCGCCCAAGATACCGCCCTGGATTGCTGCGCCGATTGCGACACATTCGTCCGGGTTGACAGACTTATCGCCCTCTTTGCCGAACAAATCTTTGACAAGTTTCTGTACCGCAGGGATTCTTGTTGAACCACCAACAAGAACAATCTTGTTGATATCTTTGACGTCGAGTTTTGCGTCTTTGAGAGCAAGCTTTGTCGGTCCCATCAAACGATCGAGGATCGGCTTGATCATGACTTCGAATTTGTCTCGTGACAATTCCATGTTCAAGTGTTTTGGGCCTGAAGCGTCAGCTGTGACGAATGGGATCGAAATCTTCGAGACTGTTTTCGACGACAATTCTATCTTTGCATTTTCTGCAGCTTCTTTGAGTCGCTGGTGACCAGTTGGATCCGATCGAAGATCGATGCCTGTCTTCTGCTTGAAGTCGACTGCCATCCAGTCGATGATGATATCATCTACGTCGTCGCCACCAAGTCGGTTGTCGCCGTTCGTCGATTTAACTTCGAAAACACCGTCGCCAAGCTCAAGGACAGAGACATCGAATGTTCCGCCGCCAAAGTCGAAGACGAGGATTTTGTGCTCGTTCGATTTGTCAAGACCATATGCAAGAGCAGATGACGTTGGCTCGTTGATGATACGAAGGACTTGAAGACCTGCAATCTCACCAGCGTCTTTTGTCGCCTGACGTTGTGCGTCAGAGAAATACGCTGGGACTGTGATGACTGCCTTTGTGACTTTCTCGCCGAGATATGCTTCTGTATCTTTCTTGATCTTCATCAAGATCTTTGCAGAGATTTCTTGCGGCGTGTAATCTTTTCCTTCGATTGAGACTTTGTAGTCTTCGCCCATATGTCGTTTGATCGAGCGGATCGTGTGTTTTGGATCTGTGATTGCCATGTTCTTTGCAGTCACACCGACGATTGTCTCGCCGTCTTTGATTGTGACTACTGATGGCGTTGTCCGACCGCCTTCTGCGTTCGGGATGACGACAGGCTTACCGCCTTCGAGAATTGAGACACAGGAGTTCGTTGTTCCTAAGTCGATACCGATTATTTTACTCATTGTTTTTACCTCGCATTGTGTGCGTTATGTAGTTTGATTTATTTGTGTGAAGCTGCATCGCCCGATGACGGTGCTGCGCTGACGATGACATTTGCGTATTTGATTACGCGATCATTGAGCACATAACAATTGCTCATCTGTTCAAGGACGATTCCCGCCGGTTTTCCAGCGACGACTTTCGTGCCGACTGCAAGTGCGAACTTGGAATCGAATTTCTCGCCGACAAGCGACGGCGTCTGGACGTTTTCGTCCGCCAGCAATCGTTCGAACGACGAGTGGATCATTTCAAGACCATTCGCGAATTCGACTGCATTCTCTTTGTGTTTGAGCGCAAGCTCGAACATATCGATGACCGGAATGACTTTCGTCAGAATACGTTGTGCAGAGAATGCGACAAGCTGGTTGGATTGCGCTTCCATGCGTTTTTGATAATTCTCGAATTCTGCCTGCTTTCGCTTGAGCATATCCGTCAATTGCGAAACATCAGTCTGCAATTTTTCGAGCTGCGTCAATGCATCGTTCTCGTTTGGAACGTCGACAGCAGGAGACTGCGGTTGTGTCTCAGTTGATTTTGAATTCATGTCTTCTTTTGCCGTCATAGTAAAACCCTTTTGTGTTGAGCTAAACTCAACCAAATCGAAGGTTAGTCGAACTTCCTTATAAATATTTTGAATTTTTTGGGCTTTCGAGCCAACAATGGCGCGTCATTTTGCAAAGAGTATATAAGAAAGTCAGCCAACACCTCATTTGAAAATAAATCGCCAGTATAAAACACAAAAAGGTTCACAACGAATGGTCACACGCATCCAGCGCATCACAATAATACGGACAAAACGCCCGCCGCTCACTAATGTCAACGACGAGCTGCAGTGGTTCGGCGGATCGCTCGGTCTCTTTAATCTGCGCGACAAAGATCGCAGCTGCTTTAGAATTTTTATCGAACTCGTCAAAGCGAGCCAGAACGAAGATATTATTTCGAGCGACGAACTCGCAGTGCGACTCAGTCTGACGCGCGGGACAGTCGTCCATCATCTCAACAAATTGCTCGAGGCTGGAATCATCATCAATAATCGGAATCGATACGAACTCAGAGTCAACAGCCTGCGCGCATTAATCCAAGAACTTGAGAACGATATGAAGCGCATGTACGGCGAATTATATCACGTCGCGGAGCAGCTTGACGAAAAATTAGGACTTAAGTAAAACGCTTAACGCTCACTAACTATGAAAATAATCGACCTCACATTACCGATCTACACCGGAATGCCAGTCTATCCTGGCGACCCTGAAAGTTCTATCGAACTCATCCAGACAATAAAAGACAATGGCTGGAACATGCGCAGAATACAAATGAACACGCACGACGGCACGCATGTGAACGCGCCGATCCACGGCGTGTCGAGCGGCAAAAACCTCGACGATTACAAACTCTCCGATTTTTGCGGCGAAGCGAGCATCTACAATCCAGCACAACAAATCAATCCAAAACAAGGCATCATATTCCGTAATCAGAATATCGACAAACAGATTGCCGAGCAGATAAAAAAAGTCAAACCACGATTTGTTGGTCTTTCAAGCTACTTTGAATTTGACGTCGACATCGAAAAAGATTTGCTCAAACAGGGAATAATTCTGTTTGAACGACTTGCAAATCTCAAATCGTTACCGCAAACATTCGAGTTCTTCGGCATGCCGCTCAAAATCAAAGAAGGAGACGGGAGCCCAGTGAGAGCATTTGCAATTATAAAAGAGAGATCTAAACAAAATTAATTTGCTGCAATCGTTAATTCTTTGACACGATAGAAAAAGAGCGATGCGATTCTGTCAACGTCAATCTGTTTCTTTACTGAATTAAAATCTGCGAATTGCAACGACGGATGTGCAGCAGACAGTTTTTTCTGCTGCGCATAAATTTGCAATATTGGTGGAATGTACATGTGAGTATACCTCTTTTGTTGATTTATCAGGAAAAATGACTATATCCTTTGGGAAGGTGGATTCTCGAGTTCCCGTCCATAAAATTTAAAAGGAGTTATTCGGCTTTTGCGAATAACCGAATCTTATGCGTCCAAATAACCGCGCATAAATCCTTCTTCGCCGCTTGTCAACTCATCATTGTCAATGAGCTCGATTATCGATTGCTGCGAGTAGAAAGCATCCGCTTCTTCGCGAGCTGTTTGACCGAACTCAGACAGTGTTTGCGGTTTTGCTTGCTGCGATTTCATCGGCTCACCTCGTGCTTCCGATGCAAACTCTTCGTAGTTTGTAGAAGAGCAAAAGTTCGGTGAGCCTGATGTCCATGTTTGTGATCTGTCGCATAATGCACCTCTTGTTTTATTTGCCGAGCATTGCGTTTTCGGCGTCGCACCAAGTTTCGGAGGGAGAGCCTTTCGTTGGCGGGTGGCTCCGATTTGGATAAGAGTATATGGTTTGCGTGTCTTATAAACCGGCTTCGAGAGGTTGTCCAGTGAATAGAAATGTCGAGTGATAAAAGAAACAAGCGACAGAAGATTATAGACAGATTGTTGATTATTATGTTTATCTCTTTGCCGTCAGCAATTTGATCCCAAGTGCAATGAAGAACGCACCGCAAACATAATCTATCCATTTCGCGAATCGCTCATACACGTTGCGCACCGGCTTGAGCGTCATCACGCAAGCGACGAATGCGAACCAGAAAAATGTGTTGCAGATCATGAATACGCCAAAAATTGCGAGCCACGATTTTGGCACAGTCGGCGAGATGACAAATGTGAAGAGACTCAAGAAGAACAGCGTCGCCTTCGGATTAAATACGTTCGTAACGAACCCTTGGACGAATGATTTGCGATAATCAATAGGAGAAGCAGTCGATGGAATCGCACGAGTCTTTTTCGCAGCCGTCTTTTCTACCAACGACGATTTTGAAGATTGCGCAGATTTTGGATAGAACACTTTTCCGCCCAAGAAGAGCAGATAGCAAGCACCCAATGTTTTGATGATATCAAACGCAATGATCGACTGACTGATGATGAGCGCAAGTCCTGCGACACAATAAAAGACATGGATGCTGATACCGAGCGCAACGCCGAGCGCCGTCATAACACCATCTTTGCGGGATCGAGAGAGAGAATTCTTGAGCACAACAAGAAAATCAGGACCAGGGCTCGCCACGGCGAGAAAATGGATAGCGAGGACTGTCGCAAGCAAAGTCAAGAATGATTCCATGACGAAAAGAGAAGTAAACTATGCTATAAATATTTCTAAAATATATCTACAGTTTGATCCAAAAAGCAAGTGCAAAGCCAAAGAATGAATAACCTTAAAAGATATCGACAATCTACAAACAAAAAATGTCATTCGCAGATGAATATCCAATCGCATTAGGACTGACTCTCTTGACATTATCAAACAAATATAATCTCAAACTACTACAATACCAAGCACGTCTGGCAAAAGCACAAACACTCTCTGAGCGCATTGCAGGATGGGAAGAACCATTTAGGGTTTGTGCGGATTTAACTGCAAACCTAGAAGTAAGAGGAACTCCGCCGCCAGAAAGATGCATTTTTGTTTCTAATCACCAAAATATAACGATGGACAACGTTATGGTCAATCTTGCGCTTCATCCGAGATACGCTCGACCAATAATAGGAGAGAATCTCGCACCAAAACCCTGGCAGAGATCGCTCTATG
>CAZGJY010000067.1:0-5481 GCA_964525725.1 uncultured Methanosarcinales archaeon
TTGACTTTGTTCATTGACTTGCTTGCAAAAAAAGGAAACAATGGCTGAAGATTACTACAAGATTTTAGGTGTCGAGCGAAGCGCGACAAAGGACGAGATAAAGCGCGCATACAAGAAACTCGCGAAGCAATTGCACCCTGACGTCAATAAATCGCCGGACGCTGAGAAGAAGTTCAAGGAACTCAACGAAGCGGCGAATGTTCTCAATGATGACCAGAAGCGTGCTCACTATGATCGTTTCGGCTCGGCGCAACAAGGCGGCGGGCAACGTGCTGGTGGACCTGGCGCTGGTGGCTATTCTGATTTCAGCGGCTTTAGCGGCGGCACATCTGACTTTGGCGATTTCAATGATATTTTCGAGTCGTTCTTCGGCGGACAGACCGGCGGCGGATCACGTTCTTCTCGACGGCAATCACGTGGCTCAGATCTTCTCTTCGAGACTGAAATAACGCTTGAAGAAGCAGCATTCGGGACATCGAAAACTGTGCAGATTCCAAAGCACGAATCGTGTTCGCATTGCAGCGGGAAAGGATATGTGCGCGACGCAGATGCAAAGACTTGTCAGACGTGTCACGGTACGGGACAAGTCGTACAACAGCAACGGACGCCGTTTGGCATTTTCCAGACACAATCAGTCTGTCGCAATTGCGGCGGCAGCGGTCATGTGATCCAGACGCCTTGTCCAGAATGCGACGGCGAAGGAAAAGTCAAAGTCAACAAAAAGATTGAAGTGCAGATTCCTGCAGGTATCGAAGACGGACAACGATTGCGAGTCCGTGGCGAAGGCGAAGCTGGTCCGCGCGGAACAGCTTCCGGCGATCTGTTCGTTCAAGTGTCGATCACTGAGCACGACATATTCGAGCGCGATGGCTCTGATATCTATTGTTCTATTTCCATTTCATTCTCGCAAGCAGCGCTCGGCGACGAAGTCGTCGTGCAGACGCTCAAAGGAAAAGCAAAGCTGACGATTCCCGCCGGAACACAGCCGGGAACGTTGTTCAAGATGAAGGGCAAAGGTCTGCCGTCACTCCAAGGATTTGGCGAAGGCGACGAATATGTCCGCGTCGAAGTCGATGTCCCGACGAAAATCTCGAAGAAACAGCGAGAGCTCCTTGAGTCTCTCGACGAAACGCTCGGCAACGAGCGCGGTCAGGCGACCGAGCAGAAACGCGAGAAAGGCGGGAAGTCTTTCTTTGAGCGAGTCAAAGAGGCACTCGATTAATTTTATAGACTATGTATTGTCTCAGTCTTGTCTCATTACTTTTATTAAGTTGTTATTTCTTTTCTAGTGTATGGTTGCTGATTCATATAATTCATTTGATTATCGTCCGTTCTGTGAGCAGATCGCTCGCGATGCTGGGAAGATATTCCTCAAGTATTATCGTGAGGGTATGGGTACAAGGGTAAAAGCAGATAAGACTGTTGTGACGAAGGCTGACACTGAAATAAATTCTCTCGTCATCAAACGCGTCGCAGAGGCATTCCCGACGCATCAAGTCCTTGGCGAAGAAGAATCATCAGCATCCAAACTTGATGCAGATTATATCTGGGTCTGCGATCCAGTCGACGGGACATTCCCGTTCTCCATCCATGTTCCGGTGAGCGTTTTCTCTCTTGCGTTAACGTACAAAGGCGATCCAATCGCTGCAGTCATTTTCGAGCCGCAGAGCGATCGATTATTCTTTGCACAGAAAGGGAAAGGCACGTATCTCAACGGCACTCAAATCTTTGTTTCAAAGAAAACATTTGCAGACACTCCTGCCGTCATGATTGAAGATTCCATTTGGGCTGGTCAGGGTTGCGCTACTTTTCGGCAGTATTGCCGTGAGGCGAAAGTATTCACATTTGGTCTTCCGTCGATTGCAGCAGCGAGCGTTCTTGTTGCTCGCGGCGCAGCGGAAGCGACAGTTTTCACCGGCACAAAACCGTGGGACTGTGCAGCCTATGCATTGCTCGTTACAGAAGCCGGCGGAAAAGTCACAGACCTTGCAGGCAAATCACAGCGATATGATCGGGATACGAATGGCTGCATCGCAAGCAATGGTATTCTGCATGACAAGATTGTAGAGCTTGTGCAGAAAAAATAATATTCATCATACTCATCATTAAACTCAATAAGAAAAAATAATTACTCGTCTTGATTATCAGCGGGCGCTGATGCATCTTCATCCTCGAGACCTTCTTCAGGGTCTTCTATTGTCAGCGGCGGATTCGTGAATGCGAGCACAACGTTTGCTTCGGGATTATCGTAACTGATCGTGTGGAAATCTTCTTCGTCGAAGACTTCAATCCATTTCTTCTTCTTGTAGGTATTTTCAAAGCTGAGCCAATCGTCAAGTGCAAAGTCGCATTCGCCGATGTGCTTATGATCATCTTCGGGCGCTGAGATGCGAACAATCGCAATAATCTCATTCGCTATGACGAGTGGTTCATTGAGCACGTAGAAATTGTCTGGAAGTTTTTCACCCTCGTCGTCAAGATGCTCAGCCATATGTTGAAAGTCATGTGCATCGGCGGCGAAGAGTGTGATGACGTTGAGACGACCGATATGTGTCTCGAATTCGTCAGCGAAGAGTTGTAAGCCTGCTTTTGCGACAGACTCTAGTCGTTCAAAGAGATGTTCGTCCATAGTATCTCGCTACATTTTTAATTTAATAAATTTGCGATTGCATATGCATATTATCAAAATAAATTTTAGATTGATGACTGTAGAATCTTTATGACTTTCTCTTTGCCGATCGCGAGGATGAACTGGATGAGCTTTGGTCCTTTCGTCTTGTTGATGATTATTTTGTAGCAAGACTCAAAGAACGCTTTCGGTTCGATCTTGTTGTCGATGCAGAATTGATACGTCGCAGTGCCGATCGCGTCTGCGTCGTCGCCATTCTCGAGCAATGCGATCAGATTGTTGACCGCTGGAACGATTGCAGCCGGAACTTTCTCGTTCGTTGATTCCTGCACGAGGAATCGGTATTCTTCCGGCGCGAAATCTCGCAGCCAATTCGCTGCGCAAGCGATGCGCGTGCGGATGCGCTGCTGCGCGAGAGGCGTGAGCTTGTCGTTCTCTTTGACAAAGAATTGGTATGTTTTCTCTTCGTCCATTGCGTTGACTTGGAGGATTGTCGTGATATGACGGAATCCGAATTGCTGCGGAATCGCCATTGGAATATTCTCTTCGTCTATCGACGACAATTCGTAGACTCGTTTCTGCTGGATTGTATCTTTGTCAGACTTCGCTTTCTCTGTATCGTAATAGATCCGCTCGCAGCGGTCGAAATCTTCGTATAATTTGATGACGTCGCCGTCGAATGAGATCGCGAATTCAGATCCGACGCGATTCGTCGCGAAGAGCCAGCGGATCATCTGCGGTTCGTACACATTGAGCGCGTCGTCGACTGTGATGACATCTCCACTCGAGCTTGAGATTTTTCCGCTGCCGCCTTTGATGCGGATGAAATCGTACATGATGTAATGCGGCGCGTGCCAACCATAAATCTCTTTGACTATTTCTTTGCCAGTGTCAAACGAGCCACCTGCTGAACTGTGATCTTTTCCACCAGGCTCGAAGTCGACACGTTCATGTGCCCAACGCATCGGCCAGTCTACGCGCCACTGCAATTTTGCGATCCCTTTCTTTCGGAAATCAAATGTGTCTTCGTGATTGCAATCAGTATTAGCGCATTTGTAGTAAATTGTGTATTCGCCTTTGTATTCGATCGTCTCGACTGTGTCAAGATTGCATTTCTCGCAGAATATTCGTATCGGCATGAAGTCCGTCGTCAATTCTTCTGCGCGAAAATCGTCGAGGATCTGTTTGATTTTGTCTTTTTTCTCAAGCGCGATGCGCATTCCTTCAGCATACGTACAAGCGCGATATTTTTTTGATTGATAGATAAATTCTGGTGCGATGCCCATTTTTGGGAGCATATTTTCGATCGCAACTTCAAAATGCCGTGCGTACGATTCTTCCGTTCCGAATGGATCAGGCACGTCGACGATCGGCTTTCGCAAGAATTGCTTGAGCTCTTCTTGCTTTGGCATATTTTTTGGAACTTTGCGGAAAACGTCGTAGTCATCCCAGCTATATATGAATCTGACTTGTTTGTTTGTTTTTTGCGATTTTATCTTTCGACGGAGCGCGCGCACAATCAATTCCGTTGTGATAATCTCACGGAAATTTCCGATGTGGACGACGCCTGACGGCGTGATACCCGACGCACAAGTGATTGTCGACTGGTCTTTTGTGCGTTCGATGACGGCGTCAGCAGTCTGGTCTGCCCAATGCTGGGAATTCTGTGCATTTTCATCGCGAGAATGAGGTGAATTATGCTGGTGCTCAGACTGAGACGAATGAGAATTATTGTTGTGAGAATTGTGCTGCTGACTCTGCTGGCTCATATCTGCAGGAATCAGAAGTATCTTTATAAATATTGCTCAGTTTTTTCAAGGCATGGCGTCGATTCCTCGACGTTTTTCAGTCCATGGAAACAGCAACAGAAAGCAATTCAACGACAGAAAATAATATCAAACGCGTGCAAGTGCCGCAATTTTCTCTGCGCGATCATGAGCAAGTGTATTCGCCGGCAGAAGATTCGACGTTATTGCAACGTGTGATCCTCTCGCAACGCGTCGAAAGCGAGAATGGAATCAATCGAATCCTTGATATGTGCACGGGCAGCGGCATACAGGCGATCACGCTTGCGCGTACATATCCGGCGGCGAAAATTGTCGCCGCTGATCACAATAAGATCGCCGTCGAAATCGCTCGTGAGAATTGCATCAACAACGGCGCGGCAAAAGTTGAAGTAATCAACTCAAATATATTCTCAAAAGTCAAAGGGACATTCGATCTCATTGTCTGCAATCCGCCGTACTTGCCGGCGCATAAATTCGACAAGGATGATCTGCTCAACACTGCACTTGTCGGCGGGAAGAAAGGGAACGAAGTCATACTCGATTTCCTCGCGCAGGCGCGCGAACATCTATCTGCCGACGGAACGATTTTTCTGTTGTTCTCGAGTTTCTCGAACAAAGATACGATCGATGTCGAGCTTGGCAAGTCGTTGTATCAATGGAGTCTTGTTGCATCTGATTATATGGGCAGTTTTGAGTCGTTGTATGTCTATAAAATAAAATTCCTGCCTCACCTCAAAGAACTTGCAGAGCTCGGTGTGTCTCGCGTTGAATATTTGTCGAAAGGAAAACGCGGCATTGTCTTGCAAGGGAAATATGACGGCGATCGCGTCGCGATAAAAATTGCGCAGAATGCGCTGCAGGCGTCAGTCGTCTCCAAAGAGATGCTTTTCCTCAAAAAAGTGAATGCGTTTGACATCGGTCCTCGTTTCATTATTGGAAACGATCGTTTTCTCGTCATGGAATTCATCGACGGTGAGCGTATCCTTGATTATTTTTCTGATGCGTCGCGCAAAGAGAAAATAGCTATCTGCAAGAAAGTTCTGGAGCAATTATATTTGCTTGATT
>CAZGJY010000068.1:0-5459 GCA_964525725.1 uncultured Methanosarcinales archaeon
GATAACTCCGATAAGAAAGTTATCCTAAGTTTATAAGGAAAAATAAGGCAATTATTGCGTTTACGACGTATCATCTCAATCCATGACGAGAAAATACTTCTTTGGAAGTCGTAACACTTTTAATATAGCAAAGATTACTCTCAGTATGCAAGAAAAGATAGCCCAAAATAAAGGATTACAATTAGACCGCGCAGGAATTCTCATCAACAATCATCTTTTCCCGCCTGAGTCTTTTGCTACAGGATACATCGGTGCAAGAACTTCTCCTTTGCTGTTAGACGATTTAGCTGCTGTCGCAAAAAAATCTAAGGCAAGTGAGCTTGACATAGAACGCACTCCGTTGCTCAAAAAGATACTCTTTGGCTCTAACTCACAACCCAATGCAGGCTATGCGCTCGGGCAGATTGCGGAATGGGTCGACAAAAAGAACGGAAAGCAGACATTCATCAGTGAACCAGCTGCAATGGAAGTGAATGGGAAACGAGAACTTGCAACGCGTTCTGCTGCAGAGAATATCTCAATGAGGATCAGATCACGGACAAAGCCGTCGTCGCACTGGATATCACTCTACAATGCAGCAGGAACATCGATCGATACACTTGCAAATTTTGAAGCGCAAGGCGGCGCGCGAAACACTGAAGTAAGTCGCGCTCGAGGGACTCACTGGCGCTCCACATCGTATCGCGATTCACTTTATCTTGATTCACTCACAAAAGAGCAGCATGCACAATATACACAACCTGTCGGGCTCATAGATTATACTCGAGCAGCAGCGCTTATTTCACTTTCAGATATTGCCAGAACAAATTCGTTGCAGATTGGCGGTGGTGCTCGAGACGAGCGCATCAATACAACATTGCTCCCATGGCAATTTGAGAACGCTCCACAATTCGCATTCGAAGTTGTTGCAAGACAATTTGCGCCAAAAAAAGCGCTCGAAGCGGCAGGACTTGATCCAGAACGAGCTACTGATGCTCAGATGGATAGATATCTGCTCGCAAACTCAGACGCAGGTTTTGTGAGCGAGCAAGCACTTACTATGATTGAGCGTGGATTTGCACGTCGCAGCGCAACAATCTCTCGAAGATATTTCCCAGATGAATCTTGGTCGATTATCCAAGCGCTCGAGAAACATATGCTTGCGCAAGGACGAGAATTTGCGGGATACACGCTCGAATTCCGCGGCACAAGATATGAAACGGTCGGCATCAGATTTGAGTTCCCAGACACTCATAGTGCAAACCGCAAGAAATCTGCAGTCATTATCTATGACGACAATTTCGGATTGCCATTCATCATGTATAAGACTCGCGGTTTGAGTGAGTTCGAGAAAAATACGCGGCTTGGAGCTGCAAATCCGACTGGCTTCGTCAACATCTCTATCGATCGACGAAAAATTGGATCAAAACCATTCCAAGAATGGGACTGGGCAACAAAATCTCGTGCAAATGAAACAATATTCGAACCGACCTATGCAATACTGCACGCTGCAACGAATATTGCTGCGCAATCAACTCGTGGCGCAATCATGACGCCATATGATTGGCGCGGCAAATACATCGATCTCTCAAGCCAAAGACGTTTTAAAGTAGAAGCGCGTAATTGAGTTCATTGATACGAATGGACGAACGTATATACACCGCGCAATCGCTTCTCAAACAAAAAAAATGCGACATGCTTGCCCTCTCCGACAAAGACACGACGCACCGCTGGCTGATTGGATCTGTCGTCGAGCATTCACTTATCTTTGTTCCTGCTCGGGGCAAACCGACAATTGTCATGTCGCCGCTCGAGCAAGTATCTGCTGAGATGCGCAGAAACTGGAATGCCGTTGCACCAAAGAACCGTGATGAGCAGAAACAGATGATCGAGAGACTCATCAAAAAGGTAAGACGTTTTGCAGTGAGCGGCTCGACTTGCAGTCTGCGATTGCAGCAAATCCTCGATGCAAAGAACAAGAAGAAATTTGTCGACATAGAAAAAGAGTTGCTGGAGCTGCGCGAGACAAAAACCGCGAACGAGATAGTTCTCCTGCAAAAAGCGAACGAACTTACTGCGCGCTGTTTCAACGAGGTGATGAATGAGTGGCGCAACGATGCATTTCGCCATGAGTTGGATGTTGTGCGATTCATCAAGCAATTCGCGCTCGCGCATGATGCTGGGCTATCATTCGAGCCAATCGTTGCGTCAGGAAAGAATGCAGCTGTACCGCATCACAGCAAAAGCACTGTGCTCAACAAAGGATTCTGCGTGATCGATTTCGGATTCATTATCGGCGGCTATCACGCAGACATGACTCGCACGGTTTATCTTGGAAAACCGTCTGTGAATGAGTTGCTGCGGTACAATAAATTGCTCGAGATCCAAGAAGCAGCGATCGCGCTTGTCAAGCCAGGCGTCAAGTGTGCTGACCTGCACCAGTTTGTTGTCAAGATGCTGGGAACACATGACGCAGAGCTGTTCATCCATTCGCTCGGACATGGTGTTGGACTTGATATCCACGAATTGCCGAATGTCTCTGCGAATTCAGACGCAGTTCTTGTTGACGGCATGTGTATCACAATCGAACCAGGAATGTATGATTCGAAATCTCGCAATGCATTTGGTATGCGTATCGAGGATAGTCTTGTTGTTGTTAAGAACGGTCACATAAATCTGACTCACAATGCGACGAAGAGTCTTATTATTCTTGATAGGAAATAAACCTAAGACACCTACGTCGTTCAATACGATTGTGTAGCTTGTAGGTTAGGCTCAACTTATTTAAATTCAAGAATTTTCGTGGTTGTCATGCCTTTGATAAACATAGAGTTCGACGATGGAATTGTGAAGAAACAAGAAATTGTCTCACTCTCGGATGCAATCCAGAAAATAGTTTCTAGAGTCACGGGAATTGCGGATGTCTTTGTCTACGCGAACAGCGCACAGATAAAAGTGCAGATTGCGCCGGTCGAGATTTTCGTTCACATGAGCGATCACAAAATAAAGAATGAAGATACATTGATTGCTGATATAAAAGCGCAACTTGCACAATGGAAGAAAGATGTTTCATTCCCGCATCCAATCAATCTTTCGTTGATTCCAATGCATTGGAAGATTGAGATTGGTATCTAACTATTCTCAAATCTGTCTTTTTGGTGATTAAGCACAATATAGAATACTGTTTAAAAGTTTTAAAAAAAAATAATTAAAAAAAATTCTTCAATTATTGTGCAGATTGGCTTGTAGTCGTATTCTGCGGTGCAGTATGCATTGGTTTGTGCATCATTCCCAATCTTCGCATAGGCAGTTTGTACGTCGATATGGATGCATTTGTTGCATTCTGATTCTGCGACTGATATTGCAGTTTGAACTGCGCCATTCTTTGCGATGATGCATTATATGCTGCGACAATCTTGTCGAATTTGTCTTGTGTCATCTGCGACTTGAAGGTCTGCCAGTTGTTCTCGAGCGCAGTCATGTATGCAGTGTAATCATTGCTCTTGATCGCAGCAAGAACTGCTGTTTGGTTGCCGAGTCCGCCGTGACCGAATGTGCCGTATCCAGATGCGCCAGCAAATGCGCCATTGCCCATCGGTCCTTGCGGTTTGTGGCCGCCCAAATTGCTGAGTCCCATGGCAAATACGCCGACTGCTGCAATTGCAACAATGAATACTGCGATGATGCCAATCATCAAAGGTTTTCTGGTTTTTTGCGGAGATTTTGTGTTTGGATTCGTTTCGTTTGCTTGTTTTTTCTTTTTGACCATAGTTTCACCGTCGTTTCACCGTTGTAAATGCAAAATATCTGTTGCGTAGTATATTGCGATGATTGAGAAATGAACGGGAGAGAGATTTGCTTTTAAACAGTATGGAAGTCAATTCTTTAGTTGAACCAGAGAACTGTTGATCAGAAATGAGAAATATTAGATTCGTAAAATAGCTATTTTATTTCTCGGAGGTATTTGCGAACTGCTTCTTTGAGAAGCTCCGCACGAGATGTATATCCTTTCTTGCTCACCATCTGATCTATCTCTGCCATGAGCGAGTCAGGGAGTGCCACTGTAGTATATCCAGTCCGTGCCATGAAACTCCTATAGGGAACGTGTACCTAAAAAGAGAATCAGGTACTAGTACCTAAGAGCTTAAAAACTAGAGTAACTCGCAGAGAATGATATGGCTCGCAGCAAACTCATTGTTGTTCCATCAAAAAAGAAAAGTCCAGTAAAGACTCTCGAGTCATGGCAAACTGAAGTGCTTGCAATAACACCGAGCACGGAACAAAATCCGATACCACAATTGCATCACAATCCAAAAAACATGTTGCTCGTCGATGCACAGTGGCTTGAGAAACAATCCAAAACTGCGCTTTCTGGGCAATATGCACTTCGCTTCGTACGTTCACTCAATGCATTGCTCAGAACTGCAAAAAAGCAAAATCACCACGAAAGTAAATCTCAATAATTGATTTGCAGTCCCATTTGAGCATAATAGGATAATGGGCGATATATATTTAAAACAAAATAGATTGCTCTTTGCCTAAAGGGGTGCCTCAATGGCTTTGTTATGGATATTATTGGTCATCGTTCTGATTATTCTACTGTCAAGCATACGAATCATCCAGCAATATGAGAAAGGTATTGTCTTCACACTCGGTAAATACTCGACCACAAAGGAACCAGGTCTGCGATTCATCATCCCGATTATCGAGCGGATGCAAAAAGTAGATATCCGCATCCAGACAATCGATATTCCAAAACAACAGATTATGACGAAGGACAATGTTCCGCTCAACATCAACGGTGTTGTTTTCTTCAAAGTCACAAAAGCGGAAGATGCAATCATCAAGATCCAAGATTATCAATATTCTATCAGCATGTTTGCGCAGACTGCGCTGCGCGATGTCATCTCAGGCATGACGTTGGACAATGTCCTTGTCGAACGTCAGCAGATTGGTGACGACATCAGAAAAATTGTCGACAAAGAGACGGAAGCTTGGGGTTTGGATGTCAATGTTATCAAACTCCAAGATATTGAAGTACCTGACGATCTCAAGCGAATCATGTCACGCCAAGCAGCCGCTGAACGAGAGAAGCGTGCGAACATCATCAAATCAGAGGGTGACCGCGAAGCAGCGAAGAATCTTGCCGCTGCAGCAGAAGTGATGGGAAAATCTACTGGCGCGATGCAATTGCGAACATTGCAGACGCTCGATGGTCTTGGCCCGACGGCAAGCAATACTGTCGTGCTCGCGTTGCCTGTAGAAGTGATGGAGTTCTTCAATAAATTCCACAAGAAGTGATTGGCTTAAAATAAACAATCACTCAAGCAAAAAGATTATTTTTTATTTTTAGCTCTTTTTTCTCAAGAGCATTACAGTGTTATGCCTTTTGTTTAGACACAGACATCAATTTTGCATTTACTTCGGCTAATATGAAACCCTCAAAATCAAGAAGATTTTGAAGGTTACGTTATAACCTA
>CAZGJY010000069.1:0-5295 GCA_964525725.1 uncultured Methanosarcinales archaeon
ACGCTCGTGATGGGATTTGAACCCACGACCTACAGCTTGCTTCCCGAAAACGATTGTTCAGGTAGAAGGCTGTCGCCCTATCCAGACTAGGCTACACGAGCATATATGCAAGAACCAGACGTGATTTTATAAATATGTTGTCAAAGTCGAGTAGGCATGGAATTCAAACCGACAATCACCTTTGATCTGGATGATGTGCTCTGCGACGTCACGAGGCCGTTCGTTGTTTGGCATAACGAGCGTTTTGGCACGGATTTCGAGTTTGAAGATATCATCGCAGATAATATCCATGAACTTGCCGGCATAACGAAGAGCGAAGAGTTCGATCGCTGGCTCCTTTTCTTCCAATCGCCGATATATATGGAAATAGTTCCTGATCCAGAAGCGGTGATGGTGCTTGAGCGGCTCAAAGATCAATTCCATATCGTCATAATCTCTGCGCGAAACACAAAATTCCAGCCGTTCGCGCAGCCATGGCTCAAGAAATATCTCGACGGTTTGTACGACGAAGTCTTTTTCATCAAAGGGAAAGACGGATCGAAGAAAACGAAAGGCGAGATATGCAAATCCGTGGGCTCAGTCTTGCACGTCGACGACGAGCCGCATCATTTCGCTGCGTGCAAAGCGAACGGAATCAAATTCATCCTTTTCACTGCGCCGTGGAATATGGACTCGGTAGAATGCGATGGAAGAATCGATTCGTTGACGCAGATCTACAAATATTTGCCGCTCTAAATCATTTTATTTAGTATTTTATTATTCTAGAAATTAATATATTCGCAGCGCTGGCAGAATGCCGAGGAAAACGATGAGTGCGACGTGGATTATTTCTCTCACGACGCGGCTGTTGAGTTGCGACGGCACATAGGAAACAACGATCGATGCGCGCAGCAGCGTCAATGCCATGCTTACTCCAAAAAATATCAACGAGATATAGAGCGGCGTGACAAACGAAAGCACCAGCCCGACGGCATTGATGAAGAAGCCGTAGGATATCGTGAAGCTTGCGAATGTGAGCCATTGCCAACGTTTGGCACGTTCGTACGCAGCTTCTTTTATCCTCGAGAGCAATCCTGTGACGACGAATGGAATGATGAGCACGAGCTGCAATGTGAAGAGTGGATTCTGCGAGAGAAGTTCAGGTTTTATCGTTGCGATGAGACCGAAGAATGTGATGCTGATGCCGAGCAGTGTCGCATCGATGAGATTACGCGTGTCTGATTTGAATCTTTTTATCTCTTGTCGCTCTTTTTGCACTGGCATTCGCTTGTCTGCTCTGTGATTCTTTTTAATTGTTTGCGTATACTGCATTTTATTTCTTCGCAAGTATCCGTGTTTCGCTGCGGATCGTCTTCTTGAGTGTCGTCGACAGATTTCCCATCGCCGCATTGAGCATGTCTTTTGGCATCTTTGTCTGATTGTTCGCGATGAATTCGAACAAGATTTGTTTATTTTTCTTGCCGACCTCTTTGAGCAATTTGCCGGCGGTCTTCTGGATCATCGGCGAGAGTTCGTTGAAGCAGAGTTTGCAGAGCTTGAGCGCGTCGTCGAAATTGTTGTTTTCTATGAATGCTTGCGTCGCGACGAGCGCGATGCGTTTGTCCCAGTCGCTACGGCTTTTGATAAGGCGATAGATATCGTCACGTGGATAACTGGGATGTGCCTGCAGATAGTCGCCGATTATGGTTGGCGCCGTTTCGTCTATTAAATCCCAACTCGTGAATGCTGCGAGATGTTTGAAATAGAAATCGTATGCTGCTTTTGCGCTGTTTTGATTGGTTGTATCTTTTGCTTTGGCGATGAGAATGAGACATGCGACGAGCTTTACTTCGTGTTCGCTGTTCGGCGTGCTAAGAAGTTGTGAGATGTCGCTCCACGTTGCAGATTGTGCATATTGTTGTGCAATCTGTTTGCAGGTCGGTTTTGGGACGCCAAGGAAGATGTCTGTGTTCCTGTTTTCTGCGTCGTTAATGGTTGATTTATGGAACGCTGCGGATTTCTGCGCAGTCTGTGCATTTGCATATTGTACGAGCTGTGCTTTTATGCTGTCAGCAAGTGGTATTTTATCTTGCGTAGGAGCGTTTATTTTCGCATCTGCTTTATTACTTTTTGAAGAAAAAAATGAAGAAAATATTTTTACCATGTGCTGCGGTTTGTTTATGGCAAGAACTTACTCGTGTTTGCGATTTTATCCGGCAGATACTTGTCTATTACGAAGTTCAATCCCCATTTCGCCAACGCTTGCTGCTCTGCACGGACTTTCATCGTGATCATTTGGTTGAGCGCTTTGTCCCACTGCTTGTAGTTCTGGATGAATGGGTCGTTCTTCATGCCGTCTTTCGTTCGCTTGACGTCGATGTCTTTGAGCGGATGTGTCGGAAGTTTGTAGTCGATGATATCTTGCGGCGTCACACCGAGGAATGTGGCTTGCGGAACGCAGAAATATTTGTTGATGTGCGCGGCGTTTCCTGAGCCGACCTTTAGCGTTCGATAGATGTTGAGATATCCGTATGGATCTCCGTCAGTGAACACGTAGACTGGGAGTTTGCAATCGTCGGCAAGACGTCGGATGAATCGTCGCGTCGCGCGCGTTGGGACGCCGCCCATCGAGACGAGGATGCAGTTCGCTTTTTTCCAGTAATTCTGCTTTGAGAGTCGCTGGAACATACCGGCTGTCTCGATCGCGAGGAGGAATTTCGCTTTTGTCTCGAATTTGAGATCTTCGACTTTTGATGGAATGGAATATGCGCCGCTGCCGAATTTTGTACAGTCGATCCTGAGGACTTCGCCAGTCTCCGTATCTTTATCGATGACGATGAGATTTCCGGCGATTTCGCCGCCTTTCTCTTCGGGAACGAAGCCGATGACTTCTCGATTGAGCATGAGCATCGCTTCGATATCATCCATGACTGTGTCTGATTCTGGCTGCTCGTTGAACTTTGCGTCGCCCCAGTTCTTGGAGATGTAATATGCTTCTCTCTTTGTCGCTTCGTCGTTTGTCACGGCGAGCTCTTTTGCAAGAGAGAGCATGTGGAGTGTTTGTGCGAATGTTTTGACGGTGGACGCCGAAAGATGTCGCTCTTTCATTTTTCCGACGAGCTCGAAGTATCCTGCTTTCTCGTCGTACTTGACGTTCTGCAAGCTTCGCAGCGGCATAGAGAGTTGCGGCGCCTTGTGCTTCTCGATCTTATCATACACCATCTGTGCGACGCCGAGGATTGGTGCGAGTGATGATTTTACTTTTGCCGCTTTTGGTTTTGGAGCTGCTTCTTCGGTCTTCTTAGTACTCATCTTGTTTCTCTCCAGTTCCGTCGTCGTCTGATTTGTCTTCTTTTCCAATGTTCGCGAATGATTCGTCGAAGTCTGCGTTCTTCTCTTCGTCAAAGCCGACTTCTTCGAGCTTGCCACGTTCTTCTTCGAGGATCGTTCCGAGATTCGCTTCAATCTCCGGTTTTTTCGTCTTCGGAAGCTCGAGCAATTCGATGAGTGCGTCGGCGATATGCGGGACGTACTTCTCGATGTATGAGCGTTTCTGTAATTCAATGCCGACGCGATGTTTTTTGTTGACGTAGCTTGCAAGCTTTCGTCCGATCTCTTGGAGCGCGAGCTTCATCTCTTTGAGGATTTCAGGATAGTGCGCGATCGCTTCTTTGGATTCTGATGTGAACGGGACCCAAACTGAAGCGATGTGGATGAGAAGTGTGCACGGACCGATCGGAATCGCGCCGCGGCTCTGCTGCAGTCCGTAACTTTTCCACGCAGTGTTGATGATCGCTTTGGATGATGCACAAGCACCTTGCTGGTATTGGAGCGGGACTTTGTTCGCGTAACGGAAAACAGTAACTGGTTCTTCCGCCGGCTGATTTCCGCCGTAGGCAAGTGCTGCTTCGATGATGAATGGATTTCCGCGGTAGACGCTCGGTGGTCGAGAGACTCCGGCGTAGAATTCTGCATTGATCTCTTTCTTGAGACCGCGGATGAGGAGTTCTTCGCCGATCGGCGCGATGCAGTCTGTCGGAGGAGACATGATCTTTGTCTTCTTGATGCCGTTGACGATCGCTTCCGCTTGTTCGCGTGAGATGTCTTTCGGTTTTGTGTTCGGAAGGATGGATGAGTTCTCGCAGATCTCTTTTGCGACGGCGGGGCTCACTCGGCTGAAACTATTCTGCAAGAAGCTTGAGATATTCTGCGCTTCTGTGTGGGAGAGCATCTGTTGCAAAGTTCCAATCTCAACACCATATGGATGCGGCTGGATCTCTTTCGGCAGCGCTGGCTTTTGATCAGTCGCGCGTGCGAAGATGATCTGCTCAGCTTTCGGATTTGTATAGATGATTGTGACGTGAGGATTCGTTATCGCTGTCTGCTTGAGATATTCGTCGACGGAGCGCGGACCTTTCTGGTATGTCGCTTCGATATCAAGCTCGATGCGTGTTCCTTGCTCTTTGGGCCAGTTGACGACTTTTTCTGAGACAATCTCTGGCTCGTTCTTGAGCGTGTTGAGTTTGAGTTCGATGAGATGTGCTTCGTGCGTCGGACCAATCTTCGATGTGATGACTGCTGGTCTGCCTGTCGTGAGCTGCGCGTAGAGGACAGCCGCCGAGATACCAATACCTTGTTGCCCGCGTGACATTCGCAGTCTGTGGAATTTGGAACCGTACAAGAGCTTTGCGAAAATCTTCGGGATCTGCTTCTTCACGATGCCCGGACCATTGTCTTCGACGATGACTTTGAAGCGGTCGTTGCCCATGTCGACGATCTCGACAATGACTTCGGGAAGGATCTCTGCTTCTTCGCAGGCGTCAAGCGCGTTGTCCACCGCTTCTTTGATAGTCGTAGAAAGAGCTTTTATCTTATTATCAAAGCCGAGAAGATGCCTGTTTCGTGCGAAGAACTCTGCAACACCAATCTCACGCTGTTTTGTTGCGAATTCGTCTGCCTTCGTTGCCATGCCGTCGATTTGCCTTTTGACGGTTTATAAAATTATTGATGGTGCTAATTTTACCTCAGAAAATGCCTCTGTTTTGTCGTGCAGAAATGCATGCCCTTGTCTGCGCTTTTTTAGTTCTCATCGAGAAATCAAAGAAAAATAATTGCGAGAGCCATTTTTTTACGAGCCAGCGCTCTTTTCTCGTCGGCAGATTTCTTGCGATTTGAGAAATTACTTGCGAAAAGCGGCAAAAAACCAGTTTTGATCCAGATTGAAGAAAATAAGGGCGGACGCCGCGCAATCCATCGGTCAGACCGTGCGCTTGCGTTGCCGCCCAATCTCTATAGATAACTTGCCAATCACTGCGC
>CAZGJY010000070.1:0-5289 GCA_964525725.1 uncultured Methanosarcinales archaeon
TCCGCTCATTGTGAAGAAGAAAACGCCAAGCCTCGGCGCTAATAAAATTGCTATGGTACAACGCTCATGAATCAGGACATGTGGTTTGAGGAACTGAAATATCGCAAAAACCCGTTCTCGATAAAACCGCAGAGCCAGACTCAGTTGCTTGGCCGTGATTCGATATTCTCGCAGATTCTTGCTGCAGTCCGTGATGGTCGTTTCATCGTCGTCGAAGGAGATTTTGGGACTGGGAAAACGACGCTGCTCAAGAAATTGATAAAACGTTTCGGCGGCTTGAGAAAGGTGATATATCTTTCGTGCAATCGTCTGACCGGACCTCTTGACGTCAATCGATTGCTTTGGGATCGTTTTGGCGCAGTCACTCGAGTCCTTCGCATCAAGTCGCGACACATGATACTTCTCCTCGACGAAGCGCAATATTTGTCAGAGCAAGATATCCGCAATCTGCGGCAATATCATCAAGATGGTTATTTGCGATCCGTGGTCTTCGTCACACACGATAAACGCGAACTAAATTTGCCGGCAGCTGTCGCGATGACGCTCAAAGATACAACTTTCTCGTTGCGCGAACTTTCTGTGGACGATGCGATCGAATTAGTCCGTGCTCGTATCGGCGCGCATCCGCTCATGACCGATATTATTATTGAGCGTATCTATTCTCGAGACAGACGCATCCGTCCATTCCTCAAGAATTGCGAGACATTCATGCGTCACATGCTTGCGCAGAAACGAAAAGTCGCGAAAGAGAGCGATGTCGATCGTGTGTTGGATGAGTTCAAGTTCTAAACATTTCATCCAGAATACTGTTCAGGAAGAATATGAACTTTTTTAAACCATTCACGTTTCTTCTTCTTCTACGCGGAGTTGCCGGAGCGGTCAAACGGGATTGGCTTAGGACCAATTAGCTTAGTGCTTACGCAGGTTCGAATCCTGTACTCCGCATTAACTTTTTTGGGAATTTCTTTTTTTTTTTAAGATTTTGGGGTTTAGCTTATCATTACTGGAGCAGTTTTGTTTTCTGTTTTTCTGATTTTGTAGCAATCTTTCTAAAACTTTATAAAAGAATAAGTGAAAATTCAAGACGGGGGTAATGGAGTTCGTCTTTTACTCATACTATACTATAGTTCATGGCTAATTCCTAACTATTAGCTATTATTATCGAGGTGTTATTCTTGGCAAAGAAAAAAAAAATGAACGCGCGTCACGCGCAGCATCATTCGGCGCAATCCGCGTCATCGTCATCTGCAGCAACTTCACAAAAGCGTGAAATGCTCGCGACAATCATCATGACTGTTGTCATCACTGCAGCAGTCCTCATTGCAGGATATCTCATTTACGGCGCAGTCAAAGATAGTTCATGGTCCATCCATCCTGCTGGAGCAGCAGGTGCTTCTGGAAATGGCACTGTGACTATGACTGAGTATAGTGACTTTCAATGCCCATTCTGTGGCCAAGCATATCCGACTGTGAAACAATTGCAGCAGATGTACGGCAACAAGTTAGTCCTTGTCTACAAACAATTCCCATTACCATTCCATCCCTACGCAGAAAAAGCTGCAGAAGCTTCGCTCTGTGCACAGGACCAAGGAAAGTTCTGGCAGATGTATGATCAGATGTTCACGCATCAAGACGCGTTGACTGTCGACGATCTCAAAGCAGACGCAGTACAACTCGGCATGGATGCAACGACATTCAACACTTGCCTCGATAGCGGTTCGAAAGTTGCAGCAATCCAAGCAGATATTGCAGAAGGACAGAAGCTTGGCGTGAGCGGTACTCCGACATTCTTCATCAACGGACAATCAATCGTCGGCGCACAGCCACTTGCTACATTCACTGCAGCAATCAATGCAGCACTCGGCACATCAGGCAGCGGCAGCGCAGCAGCTGGTTCGTCAGCAACGACAACGGGCACTTCGACTGCGAATGATCCAATCGTCACATTGACGGTCATCAACGATTCGACATGTGCTGCTTGCGATGCACAAAATATCATCGACGTCACAAAACAGCAATTGTTCCCGACTGCACAAGTTGTGATGCTCGACAAAAACGATGAAGCAGCTCAGCAGCTCATCTCGAGCCTCAATATTTCGGCATTGCCTGCGTACATTTTCAGCAGCAATATCGCACAAGCAGCGAATTTCGCAAAGGTCTCACCGGCACTCATAAACGAAGGTGGCTATTACGTCATCGCCCCAGGTGCAGCAGGACCAGTCAGATTCACTACAGAGCTGAATATTTCAGGCAAAGCACTTCTCGGCTCGCCGAATGCACCGGTGACAATCATCGAGTTCAGCGACTTTGAATGCCCGTACTGCAAACAGTTCCAGGATGCAGTCATGCCAAATTTGACGACGAATTATATCGATACTGGCAAAGTCAAGATGGTCTATATGGAATTCCCGCTTGATTCGATACATCCATACGCACACAATGCAGCACTCGCAGCAGAATGTGCAGAAGAGCAGAACCAGTTCTGGGCGTACCACGATGCATTGTTCGCAGACCAGTCGAATATCGATGTCCCTGCGCTCAAAGCGAAAGCAGCAGCGTTGGGCTTGAATACATCGCAGTTCAATACTTGCCTTGACACTAAGCGATATGAACCGCTTGTCCAAGCAGAACTAGCGATGGGTCAGAGCTTTGGCATTTCAGGAACGCCAGGATTCCTCGTCAATGGAATCTTCATCGGCGGCGCATTGCCATACGACCAGTTCGCTGCAATCGTTAATGACGAATTGAACGCGAAAGCGTCTCAATAAACGAATTCTCGGTTTGCAAGATTTATTTTTTTAATATTTCTTTTTCTTTTTTCCGCAATTGTCTAAACTAGAGTTCCCGATTTATTCTGTTTTCGCAGTTGTATATTTTCGTCGACGACCGTTCCCTTTCTTGAGATTTGTGTACTTGCGGAATTCGCAGCCTATTCCCTCCCAGTTCTCGGCTGAGAGTCGGATCGGTTTGCCGTCGAGAGTCAAGTATGGGAACGCTCTCGGTTCGTGATTGATGAGCTCGAGCACAACTTGTTGCGTATCGGCTTTGTCTTTGTAGTTTGCGTTGCTGACGACAGCAAGCCGTTCCATAGTCGGTCGCGAGCCTGGTCCGATCGGAAATTGTTTGTAGAGATCGACGACATTCGGGTATTGGTATGCCACGTCAATGAGTATCTCAGTCCAGTGGAATGTGAAATTGAAACCGAAGAGCGGCAGAATTTCGTCGAGAAGTTCGCAGACTGATGACTTTCTCTTGTTTTTCGCATTTGTTTGCAAGAATGTTGCGATTCTTGGAATTACTCGCGGCAGATGTTGCGTGAAGAATGATTCTCTCGTCGGTGTTCTGCTTCGCTGGATCGTGCTTATCGGGAAAATGTACGCGACGCCGTATTTCGGTCGTTCGTGTGCGACGAGTCTGTCGTGCACTTTTTTGTTCTCTTTCTCGTTAAAAGAGAGAAGTCCGACATCTTTGACTGTCTGCGGATTGCAGACGAAACGGCAGAATGCGACGTTGAGCAGCCAGAGCGCGAAGTCTTTGTCATTCTGTAACGGTTTGAGAAGCAGATGGATATCGATTGTCTGCCTGTCGAGCTCTCGATAGATGTTGCAGAAGCGATATTGGCTAAGGATCGGGTCGTCGGTGTATGGCTCGGCCGCGGATTTGTTTTTTGGATTTGAATGCAGATAGCGTTTATGCCAGATGTGCATTCGCTCAGCGATGAATCCGTCGATTTCTGTGAGAATCTTCTTGTCGAGCTGGATTCTTGGTTTTTTCTCGGCTGCAATATGCGCTTGCGTGTGATTCTCCCAATGATTGTACAATTTCTTTAATTCATCGGGGATTTCGTCCATATTAGAACATGCTTCCTAGAATTCTATCTGATCGCCGACCTGCGTAAGCGAGAGGATGACGCTTCCTGCGGCGAGCTCAATCATGAATGTTGCTAGGCCGTTCGGCGCAAGATGCAATTTCCATGGTTTGACGTGCAGCGCGATGTCGATGACGCGTCCGTCGCGGTCGAGCCAGAGGACGTCGATCGGATCAGGAACGAAGAGCATATGGATCGCCGCGTACGTCGGCTTTTCAAAAAGAAACAAATAGCCGGTGCCGGCTTTCGCTTTGCGAAACATCAGTCCGCGAGCACGTGCCCACGGATTCGCGAAATATTCTGTGTGCGCTGCGATGACTGTGTCTTTGGTGAGGTTTCGTATCATTTGGTTCTCTTTTTTTATTGGTGGTATTTTGGTTTTTTGAGCTGTGCGGCAACTTTCTGCTCATTCTTCGCAGAGATATCGAAATTCGTCCTGCACCAATCGGACGAATTTCTGATTCCAAGCCAAGGCACAGCTCGTTTTGGGATCGCTATTTTATTTTAGCTTATCAGTTACAGTAATTTATTTATTTTGATTATCGGTTTCTTCTTTGTCGTCGAGTTCTACTACTCTTCCCAATGGTCCAGGATTGATGATGACTGAGTCATTTATCATGTCTTGTTTTCCGTGGCTGTCATGGATATGTCCGCAGATCGCAAGGATTGGCTGCGTCTCTTCGATGAATTTTCTGAAGTCTTTGTTGCCGACTTTCTCGCCGCTCCATAATTCGTCAGTGCTCGTGTTATACGGCGGCTGATGCGTGACGAGGATGATATTTTTTTTCTCTTTGTGTTTTTTTGCGAACTTGACAAATTCAGGCTCGGTCGAACTGAATCCGCCGCCACCGAATCCCATGAAGAGATATCCTTTGTATTCGTGCGTATCTTTGTGGATCCAACGGATATTCTTGTATTGCTTGGCAAGTTCCGCGAGCTCTTCGTCGTCTTCGTGGTTTCCGTGGATGAGCATGATCGGCAAGCCGATCTTATTGAGTGCCGCGAGCATCTCTTTGCTGCCTTCGCCGAACCAGCTGATGTCGCCGGCGCACACTAAGAGTTCGCAATGGAAAGACTTCGCTTTTTCGGAGAGAATCTTGATCGCATCAAGGTTCGCATGGATGTCTGTGAACGCCAGGAGTCGCATTGTTCATTGAGCAGATTTGCGGTTTAAAAACATAGCGCTCTGATTTAACTTTACCGTGGCATTTTGATGTGCGTTTGCCGAAGTCACCAGCTGCAAAACACTGTTCTGTTCTCAGTTTGTGCTGCTTCCCCGTAGGTGGCAACCCCCAGCGACGCACTTGCACAACTTTTTTTTCGTGTTTTGCCTTTATGCTGCTGACTTCTTTCCATTCTCTGTTTTCTTTTATTTTTGCTCTTCTGGGCTTTTTTCTTTTACAACTAATGCGTACAAAGAT
>CAZGJY010000071.1:0-5242 GCA_964525725.1 uncultured Methanosarcinales archaeon
ATCTACGTACGCCAAAAAACAGCAAAGCACCGATTGAATCATGCTTGAGAGCCAAATGGAAAAAAGATAATCGGGAAAGAATCAAGGGAATGAGAAGTATAAATTAAAAATAAACGCCGTAGCCCGGATTTGAACCGGGATACCCGCGAGGGTCTAGCTTTCCAGGCTAGTGCAATACCGGGTTATGCGACTACGGCAAATAAAAATAAGCCAAATGGCAACATGAGCTCTTTGCGTAGTTGCGACCGCGGACTTGTCTGCGTGTATGCGACTACGGCTTAATTTAAAATGAGGAATTCTTTATTCTAGCTTAGTTTATCTGACGACATAAAAGTGTTTTATAAATATGCCGATGAAAATTTTACAGACCAACAAACCGAGCCAAGAAATAGCAACTTTGTTTACAGCTATGCCCAAATATATAAATGAAAACAACTTAACGGCATATACGCAAAAAAGACATACAACAAAAATAAAAATGAGAATCCCGAGAGGAAACCACATGACCACCAAAGACAACAAATACGCCATCACGCTCTTTGCAATATTTATAGTAGGACTATTGACACTTGCTGGCTGCACGCAATCACCGCCACAAGTGACGCCAATCACAAATGCAAATGATTCCAGCGGCACAAACACTTCAGAAACTATAACTACGGGAGCTACAGGCGTCCAATATGTCTCGACTGATCTCCAACAATGCAAAGTAATCAGATTTGTCTGCGTACAAGGCAAAGAACCATTCACCGACGATCGAGGCTGCGGCTGTAGACCAATCATTCACACTGATTTGAATGCAACTGCGAATATTTCTGATGCTTCAGATATAAATGTAACAATTGATGGAAAACAATACATCCATCTCAATACGAATGAAAGCACTTGCTCAGTCATCAACTTCATGTGTCTCAACGGCATGCAAGGTTTTGTCGATAACAAAGGTTGTGGCTGTGAACCTGTCCAAGACCAGAAGCCAGTGCTCAATTATTGCACACCAGACCAGCACAATCAATCAATCTGTCCAGACATAGACATCCCAGTCTGCGGATGGTTCAGTGAGAATGTCAAATGCTTCGCATACCCTTGCGCAGTCACTGTCAGCAACGGTTGTGCAGCATGCCAGAATCCGAACGTCGATTATTATACAAACGGCGCATGTCCAAGTTCGAATCCTAATGCTAGCACTGACACAGTCGAAGGCACGCCGCTCACATACAAAGATCCGAACAAGGCGTGCACGATGGAATATGCACCAGTCTGCATCGTTCTTTCGGACGGCAGCAAGCACACGATGGGAAATAGTTGTGAAGCATCCAATGTTGAGAATGTTGTCTCGACAACGCCCGGCGAATGTTAATTTTTTTAGATTATCGCAATAGTTCAAATGAAATTATTGCAACAAACATTACTTGAGAATTTTTATTTCTTGATTGATATCACTGATTGTTTTCTGGATATCGTTATACAACTGCACAAACTCCCAGTGATTCTCTGGACGTAATTCGATCGCTTTGAGCTCCGAGAAAATAGCTTGCAATTCGTCATGCTCTTTCACAAGTAAAAGTGCTTGATCTCGTTTAGGCAGTTTGGGAGCGATACGCAGCACAGCAGCCTTATACGACTCGATGACTTGACATGCTTTCTCGATTTTCTCTTTATCAGTTCCTGTCAAGGAAACATTCGCATCCGAGAGATTTTCTAGATATTTCGCGAGATTGAGCAATATCGAAGTGAATCCAAGGAGATTCTCCTCAGTGAGGATTGCTGTTTGCCGAGCAGATACATCAGCAGATGACAATGCTGATGAAGAGAGACTTGACGATAAAGTTGATGGTTGAGCTGTGAGAGTTGCAGGCGGCATATGTATTCCTCTTATTCCTCGGTCTCATTCTTGCCGATAAGATCGGCGGTCGCAGCGCCAAGGACTGCAAGGACTGATATAGACGATATCGTGCGGAAAATCTCGAAGAATGGTGTTCCGAAATTGATTGCATTGAAGAGCAGCAAGACAAGATACGACGTTACTATTGCTGAAACATAGATGACAATCGCCCGCAGCGGCAAAAATTTGTATTTGACTTCGTCCGTGATGCGACGGAATCCTGAAAAGTACAGGAATGCGACAAGTATGCCGAACGAAACGACATACATGATGAGAGAGCGCGCAAACGTAAAATCAAGGCTCAGCTGCGATCCTTCGATGAACGCAAAGTGACCGACAACGCCAAAGAATGCGCCGATGACTCCTTTCGTGATATCTTTGTATGTGATTTTGCGCAGCGGACTGCTTTTATCTATATCCATCTTCAGATCATTCTCGAGCGCTTCAATCTTTTTCAGTTCAGCTAATTCCTGCTGCTCTTGAGATGAATTTAATTGCTCCTGCGTGAGTTCTTTCTGCTCAAGCGATTCTATCTGCTGCTCATCGCGCTCTATCTGCGATTCTTTAGAGAGCAGCATTTTCTGTTGCGAGAGAATCAGATCAATTTTCTGCTCAAGACGTACAAGACCTTTTGCGGCACCAGTGACACCTGCTGCGTTTGCACCATTTTTAGTATTTTTCGCATGCGCCATACGCGCCGCAGATGATGACTGAGATGATACTGTAGATACTCTCGCCCGATTCGATCGAACTCTCTTTTTAGGCATAGCTCGTCACTTGCACGAGGCATTTAATAATTTATCTTAAAGAAGCAGGTGAATAATGAGAACAACGGGAAGAACGTGGTCAAGAACGTAAGCCACCAAAAACGGTTAATGAGGTGAATATTTTTATAAACAGCCCCGAATCCAGTTGTAATCAAGGAAACAATGACATGGAACAAATGCCTCAGACACAAGAGACTGCGATAAAACGGGAAATGACGATCGGCGATGTCGTCAAGCGATTCCCCCAGGCAGCAGAAGTATTCCTCGAATACGGACTCCACTGCGTCGGTTGCCACGTCTCATATTGGGAAACACTCGAAGAAGGTGCACGCGGACACGGCATGTCTGAAGAAGAGATTGACATGATGGTACGCGACGCAAACCAGATTGCAATGGATCCCAAGCATCAAGTCAGCGCAAGCGACCATAACGAAATCCATCTTACACCTAAAGCTGTCGAAAAAGTCAGATCATTCATGCAAGCAGACGAGAAAGATGCCTACTTTCGCATCGCGCTCCACGAAGGCGGCTGCTCCGGATTTTCCTACGTCTTTTCAATAGACAAAAAAATGCGCGATGGCGATGTCACATTCGAAAAAGACGGCCTCAAATGCGCAGTCGAGAAAAAATGGCTTGAGTCGATCAAAGGCTCAACAATAGATTATATCGAGACACTCCAAGAATCAGGTTTCAAAGTCAGCAATCCCAACGCATCGAACACTTGCGGCTGCGGAAATTCATTTTCGTAAATTAACGAGAAAAACAACGACACCTTGGCGATTATTCGGGGGCGCGGCGATTCATGCAGCCGCGACGACGAGAAATCTACGAGGAACGAGTAGAAAATCGCCGTGTCGTTGAGCAAAAGGGAACAAGGGAAAAATGGCAAAAACACATCCAAAACGATTATATCGAAATCTAGATGATATGAAGATTGCAGGCGTATGCAGCGGCATCGCTGATTACTTTGAAGTCGACCCGACTCTCGTACGACTCGTGTGGGTTCTCTTCTGCTTATTCTGGGGCATCGGAATCCTCGGCTATATCATCGCGTGGATCATCGTCCCGCCGCAGCCGATATAATTTTCATTCAACATTTTTCTCCCATTTCTCAAAACCATGTACAAACCGCCAAAAATAAATCGATTCGAATCAACGTTGCTTTCAGTAACGGACCTCACGTCGACGGTCAAAGAATTTACTTTCTCTGTTCCCCATGACTTCGTATTTTACCCCGGACAGTTCGCCACAATCCTCTTTGAAGTCGACGGCAAAAAATATCGCCGTCCATATTCTATCGCATCAACGCCGCTCGAAGCGCACGAAAAGAAACACATCAGGCTTTGCATCAAAGAAGTCGTGGGCGGACCAGGAACAATATTTCTCTGGTCGAGAAAAGTCGGCGATATTGTTAATATGTTAGGACCGCTCGGCGTCTTTGTCATCAAGGATGAACAAAGAAGTGGGCCGCTCGTCTTCATCAGCACAGGGACAGGCGTCGCACCGTTCACAAGCATGATCGCAGATCTGCTCGACAACGGATTTGCGCACAACATCACATTATTCTGCGGCTATCGTCATGAGTTGCTGTATCACAAACAGCTGTGTAATTTTGCGCAAAAGTATAACAATTTCAATTATCATCCTACTCTATCACAACCCGCCGACGCAGGATACACCGGCAAACGAGGTCGCGTGCAAGAACATATTACCGCAGAAATAAATACAATAACTGATGAGCAGATTCCGTCTGCAGCAACAACGAATTACTACATCTGCGGATTATACGAAATGATCGAGCAGACTGCGCGTGCGCTTGCTGACACGAAGATTCCTCGAGAAAACATCCACTTCGAGAGATATGATTAGATACTTCTGATACAAGATAATTGCAGTCTTCTTTGAAGAGCAGCTTTTTATACCGTTGAGGAATCCCTCGTGAAGAAAAAGAGCGGAGACGCGCAACATGGTATTCAATTATAATTTCGACCCACGCATAAATAACCAGATTCCGGATCTCGTCGATCTAGTCAAAGCAAGAGTGGCTGATGAATCGCTTTCCTGCGAACAAGTTGTCTGGGATACTGAGATGAAGTTCTATGATTACATATGGGAAGATGTGTTGAGCGGAAAAGAGAAAGCGACATTTCGCGCAGTCAAGACAAATCCGCACCAGCTAAGACTGCCTGCAGCGCGAGTGTTACCAGTCATAATCACAAAAGAAGACGATCCAAAATATAGACAGCAGTGGGGAACAATTGAACTCACCCAAGTTTGGTTCGGAAAACTTGAAACATTCCCGAAGACTGCGGCAAGATATAACAATGCGAAATCATACAGAGAATTCCTCGGCGGAGCACTCTGCGGTTACTGCGAACTTGGCGGAATGCAACATCTCGCAAGCATGTATTTCTTAGGCGCGAAGAATATCGGAAAAACAGTAGAAGTTTCAAAACCACGCGACGTGTTCTAGAACTATTGGACAATAATGGACAACAACAAAAGTGCTCTGCTCATCAAAGGTCTGCCAGCAACGCTCAATG
This sequence comes from uncultured Methanosarcinales archaeon, assembly GCA_964525725.1. Taxonomy (GTDB): domain Archaea; phylum Nanobdellota; class Nanobdellia; order Woesearchaeales; family DATGWN01; genus DATGWN01. The sequence continues at coordinate 5,196 of CAZGJY010000071.1, forward strand.
AATCAGACAATAAGTTTCTCGAGCAGATAACGGCAAACAACGCGACA
>CAZGJY010000072.1:0-5124 GCA_964525725.1 uncultured Methanosarcinales archaeon
GAGAACCTTCAATAGTTGTCGGCTCAAGTCTTTTTGTCGACGAGCTGACTTTGCCGCGGACCGGAGAAGTCAGCAACACCTGTCCCATGTCGCTGAGGCAGTAGATCCACATGATTTGATTCGGATCGTTCGTCACCTTAAGGCGGTAGTTGATGTTGTCTCGTTCCACCGAGTAGTCAATATGTTCGACCTGTTGCGCTCTCTGCATTTGTTGTTCGCGTGTATCAGGTTGTTGCATATCGCACCCGCCAAGTGTGAGCGCCGCAAGTCCCACCATCATTGCTGTCTTTGTGTTGATTCCGATTCGTTTGTAATTGTCTAAGCTCATTTGTATGCCTCCGTTATGAGAATTATTCTATCCAGGTGATTTTCAGCGCAGATTTCCGGTTGGGTGATTCGATCGATGCTGCCTCTAAGAGTCCCGGTAAGAGCAAAGATGATGAGATTTTGGCGTATATTGTTGTAGAGTTTTCTTCCGACAAGTGGCGCAAAATAGTTGAGGTGTTGTCTATATGCTGATTTTACTCTTGGTTGGTATGCAGTTACGTTTGTTGCGTTTGGTGTTGCTTCAAGCACTGCTGCGACTTGTGAACTTTTTGCGTATGTTGCTTCCATTGTCTCTTCCCCTCTTACGAAAGAGGTTATTTCTCAAGTATATAGCAAACTGCTTCATAGTATATAGAAAAGGAAAATATATATATAGCACGACAGTATAGCACAACAAAAACGCAAAGTGAACTCTATGGAAACAAGAAAACTGCAAGTTGTTGGAAGTCGATCGTTTAGCCTCTCGCTCCCAAAACAATGGGTGACTGACAACAAACTGAAGAATCACGACGCAATCTATATTCAACGCACACCGAACAATGAGCTTGTGCTCAGTTCTCAAAAGCAAACAAGTTCTTCCGAGACAATAACAAGAAGCGCCGACGGGATATGTGGCGAGTTTCTGGTTTTTTGTTACACAAAAAATAAAGATAAAGTCATCTTCAAAGCAAATCCGCTCTCCTACGCGCACAAGCGCGATATCCGTCAAGTCCTTGAGTATCTTGAAGGATATGAGATCACGAGTGAGACCGATGCGCAGATTGAAGTATCCTTTGTGTTCAAAGAGATGCAAGTGCTCACGCCAGTCATCGTCAAGCGCATGCTTTATCTCATAAAGCTGCAATCGCAAGCGCTGATATCTAACGACGAGAAAACATTGATGGACGCAGAGATGTCTCTCAATCGGTTGTTCTATCTCGGCACAAGAGTCTTGTTCCGTTGCATGACTGACGCCAAAGCCCGTTCAGAAAATGAAATAACGAGTGAAGAAGAGATCTTTTTCCAACAACAGCTGCTCAAACGTCTTGAGCATATCGGAGATCGTATCCTTCGATGCACAGAAGTCAAGCCGGCCGACCGCAAACAGATGATTCCGCTGCTTGCCTTTGTAGAGTCTGTTCTGCTGCAGAAACTCTCAGCAATCCCTGACTTGAAAAAAAGCTATGACGCTCTTAAAATAACTGCCAAGGATCCCACTGGAAACTTTCATCTCCATAAGCTACTTGACTTATGCAAAGATATTTTTGACGTGAAACTGAGCATTTATCTCAATAGTGTAGTAGGTTAGATTAACTTTTTTGATTGAGCCGCCATTTGTAAACAGACAACGTCGTGAGTTGCAGCATATGCTGTTACAATGACAACTGCTAAAACTCGCCCTTCATATCAGAGAAATAAGTAACGAAGCGTTTTGTCGCAAGAGCAGCTTCTTTTTTGCCAGAAGCAGTTATTTCATACCGTTTTTCTTTGCTGTTCTCGCACGCAACTTCGCGGATCCATCCTGCGTCAGACAATTGACGAAGCACTGGATAGATTGTTCCAGGGCTTGGCATGCTCCCTTTGCGAGCAGCGATTTCATCTCGGATGGACTGCCCGCACATCGGATGATTATTGATGAGGCGCAGGACGACAAAGCTCAAGAACCCTTTCATGTCGCAGCTTTTTGGGCAGTCTGCCGCAGCTGCAGCCTGTGCCACTTTGATTTTTGTCTTCTTTCTCTGTATTGTTTTTTTTGAGTTCATTGCAGTGATTGTCATAGAGTTATTCCGCTGATAAGAAGCCGTCGAGAAATTTCTTATATAAATATATCGGTCGACCGATACAGAGGAATCCTCTCTAAGAATAATTCTGCGGATATATAAAACAAGTATCGGATAACCGATACATCTCGGCGAAGGCACGCATGCAAATGCAGCGCCTGCTGCTGAGGAGGAAAAACTATGTGCAACAATTGCGATTCGGATTCGACGATTCCGAGACATTTCTTGACAAGGGCAGAACGAGTGGAGATGCTACAAGCATACAAGAGCGATCTGGAATCAGAGCTCAAAGGTGTGACTGAGCATATCGAACGTCTGAACCGAAGGATAAAAGAGAGCGAAGCATCAGAGAACTAAACATTCTCTTTTTTATTTTTTGAGCAGCAATTCCTGCAGTAGACTAAAGAGTTGGTTTTGCTCGAGCATCTGCGTGTGCAGATTCGTGCCAAGAACATCGGTGCACGACCCATTGAGCAGATAATAATGTGTCGCGCCGATAAGAACACTATTCTGCTGCAGCACGACACCATCGCCCATTCCGTCGTCCATCTTACAGCCAGTGCTTGCGATCACATCCCACTCGCCGCTCACCGGCGGCAATCGTTGCAAGAACGTGCTGTTCTGCGTCATATCTTCACATTCTTTTGATGCACCAAGAAGACTGCATCGCGAAGCGATATTCCCGACGATGCCGCCATATGGTGCGTTGATAGTGATGACATGATTGACTGACGCGGTGCCAAAAAGACTTTCATACTCGCGTACAACTAGTCCGCCCATCGAGTGAGCGACAATGGTGACATTTTGCGAACCGCTCTCCGCTTTCACCGAGTCGATGATATCTTTGAGACGGATCGCATAATCTTCGATGCGCTCCGATTTCTGCACGGCAAATGAATAGTCTCCGATGCCATATGTCGTGATATAATAATAGCTCGCTCGCACAGTGAACGGCGCTTCAATGACTGTGGGGTAAAGTGCACTGTTTGCGTCAGCTCCCCCACTTGCAGCATCAATCTGCGGGAGAGATAATTCTCCGCCGTTCACAAAACCATCATCCGCGAGCCGTTCTTGGATTGAGGCAAACGCTTGCATTGATATCTGTGGAGAATTGCTCGCATCGAAAGAATGACCGTGGATGAAGATGATTGGCGGTTGTTTCGGCGGACAAAGAGTCGTGATTGTTGCATTTATCATCGTTCCATTTGTACCATTTGCGCCAGCAGTTACAGCGATGTGATTGACGCCGACGGAGCAAGAAGGAGCAGTTTCGTCGAGCTGCGGCGCAGAAATAATCGGCTTTGGAGGTATGGTGATTTGTTGCAGTGTGATATTGATGCTATCTGGCCACTGCGTATCAATACTCTCTGGCTGCGCGACGCAAAAATCATCCGGCAAAACAAAGACATATGTCGCATTGACTGGTTGCGTGAGCGCTTGCACTTCGCTCTCAGTGAGTTGCTGCAATCCACTCGTCATCGCCCATGCATCATGCGCGCGAAGCGCATTCGTCGCATTGCACAGATCAGATGACAGCGGGAATGAGAAATTCGAACCCGTCTGGATGAATTGTAATTTTGCTTGTGCAAGAGTTATCTGCTCCTCTGCAGCATCTCGCTGCTCGGAATAATTCTGCGCATTCTGCGACAGATACTGCATCGCGCCCGTCGCGATATTATTCGCGCGATCAAGATCCGCGATGGACGATTCTCTTGTTATCGTCATAAGGCGAGAGATCGCTTGTCGTACTGTGCGCACATCCGAGTCATACGACTGTGCGTAGATCGCAAAATCTCGCACAGTATTATTCGTGAAGAAGGTTGTTATCTGCGATTGCAGATTATTGTACGCTGAAATCTGGGAGACAAATTGTGCATCAGCATCTGTCGGCGTGAGCGAATTATTGAGCGACAGCCAAGCATTTCTCGCAGCGACGTACTGTTGGTCTTTCCAGAGCGTGAGAAGTGTCCGCTCTTTTGCAATGATTTCGGTATCGTCGGGAATCGTGATATTGCTCATTGGCCAGAGTGCGCGCAGCGTTCGCGCGTAATTTATCTGGGAGAGGATTGTATCTGCGTCGAGCAGCGTCTTCTCGATATCCGCTTTCTGCGCAACAATATTTTTCTCTTGATCATTCAGCGAATAATTGACGACGATGAGCGTCGTCTGGTTTGTCGCGACGCCGCTCGACGGGCAGAACGTGGCAGGAATCGTTTTGCAAGAAGACTTAAACGTGTATAGCTGCTCGCCAGCGCCGAACTGTGGCGTCTCAATAGTGATATTATACGTGATATCTTTTGCTGATTGGCCGTTGAGCGAATAATTGCCATCGAAACTATAATCGCACGTCACAGCGCACGCATGGAATGTGCTGATCGTCGTGCGTATGGGCACAACGATTGTTGTGTTGTCAGTTGTCTGGATGAATGCCTGCGTCGGATCGTGCGTGATAAGAATCTCTGTCTGCAGATTGAAGTAGAGCGCAGCGCTGATGCGCAGATATGCATACGCGATGAGAAGAAGCGCGATGACAATGCCTGCGCTGATGAGATATTTCTTTCTATGAATGTAGAGATGCGTGCTTATCATTGGGTTGTGATATTGTTGCGACAAAGTGAACTATATAATTATATTCGAGCATTCTTTATAAATTTGTAAAGATGTCGTCAGTGGAATGAGCAAGAAATCAAAATCTGCTTCACCAAGTGAATTAGATAGATGGATCAAGAATAATCATATCTATGATCCAAACATGATGGTGCCTATCTGCCCAAGATGTGGCAGTATTAACGTCAAAGATCGTGGGATGATTAGCCAGCGTGCATATAGCAATCTGCATGTCTGTACATCATGCGGATTTGTCAGTCCATTGTTTCCAGAAATGAAACTAAAGGACGCAGTGAAGCTCAAGCGCAAGAAAGTTCACTTCAATCCACAATATATGCCAGTTTTCGCGGATACAGTACAGTCTCGTCAAGAAAAGCCAGTTATCATTAGCCCTTATTTTTGGATTTTACTTGCGTTCTTTATTGCGTGG
>CAZGJY010000073.1:0-5100 GCA_964525725.1 uncultured Methanosarcinales archaeon
GTTATAACGTAACCTTCAAAATCTTCTTGATTTTGAGGGTTTCATATTAGCCTCATGCACCAAAATCCTTAATAAGAGTGTCGCGTTCTCGTTATCAAAAGAGGGATGTTGGATGATAGTCCATGAAAATAAACATTCCTGCAGATCTACAACCGAAAGGTGAAGCATTCGAGATTTTTCGCAGCCCCAATTCAATCGAAGAAATCGTTGCTGCGCTTCCTGTTGTTGCATATCATACGAAACATTTTCCTTATCTTATCCCCGTTTCTCCAAAAACACAACCTACAGTATCGTTGGACTTGTACGAACTTGCGAAGTATATTAGTGCTCCAAAAAGCGATCCGCTTGTTATAAAAAAGATAGAAGGATGGTCGACGTGTGATGATAAAGACTGGAAAGGCACGGACTACATCATTTTTGCGACGAGTGAAACACTAAAAAGCAAAGAAGTTCTTGACATTCTTACTGATTTGACGTCGCTCGGGCGAGAGTGGCCCGGTGGCGAAGATGAAGCGTTATTCAAAGTGTATGATGGTGGTAATGCCTTTTATAGGGTCGGAAACAGAATATTGCAATAAATTTCTTTTTTGAAACACGCTATATTTTTTTGACCATGTATGGTCCTTCACGTTCGTAACCAATCTTTCGATAATAGTCGCGCACGCCGACGCCTGATATGACGATGATTTTATCGCGGCCGTGCTCTTTTGCGATCTCTTCTGCTTTTGCCATCAATTGACGGCCGAATCCTCGATGCTGCACTTTGCCGTCGTCGGAAACTCCGATGGGAACGGCTGCGCCGTAGACGTGCAATTCACGGATGAGTCCAGATGTTGGTGTGATTGCTGGATGCAGGCATTGACTCGGGAATCGAAGCCGGACAAATCCCAAAAGACAATCGTCCGTTCCGTTCTCGTTCTTCGCTTCCATCGAGATGAAAAATTCACGACCGTCTCCGGCTTCGAATTCATTGACAACAATATGCGGCTCACCGCTGTACGCATTCGTGCGCGGTTCGCGCGCGCGGATATCGCGGCTCTTGATGCCGCGTTGCGCGGCAATCTCGTCGACATATTGTCGCAGATTTGTACGGTCGACGCCGGCTGTCGTCGCCCACGTCGGAATATCGCGCTGGATGCGCATGATTCTGCACCACGGTTCGACGTATCGGAATGCTTCAACGATGACTTCGCCGGCTTCTTGCGTCGTGATCGGGCTGAATTTTCCGTCTTTCCACTCTTTCTCGAGTGGCGTTCCCGGCATCACCATGCACGGATAGATTTTGATCATGTCTGGTTTGTAATGATTGTCCTGGAAAATCTGGCGGATCGATTCGATGTCGCGCTCCTTTGAAATCTTCGGACCTTGCGGCGTAGGAAGACCGGGCATGAGATGGAAATTTAGCTTGAACGCCAAGTCGCGCAACTCGCGAACGCTTTTCCATGTGTCTTGAATTGTATGACCGCGATTGACGGCTTGCAAAATGTCGTCGTACACTGTCTGCACACCAAGCTCCACTCGCGTCGCACCGAGACGCAAGAAATCAAGTCCATGCTCGCCAAATCCCCAATCGGGTTTTGTCTCAATAGTGAGACCGATGCAGCGGATCGCTGTCGTTTCGTTTTCGACTTGTTCGTCTTCAAGCGTCTTTTTGTTCTGACTTTTTATTGCGAGGATTTTTTCTTTGATGCGCTCGTGGCGTTGTTTATCACCGACTGCACATGGGAGTTCGAAGAATGCCTTGAACTTTTCGAGGAGGAATTCCCACTCGCCGCTCTCAGCGTTTCGTGCGAAGAATTCTTTTGAGAAATCATTGTATGCTTTGAATGAATAATAACAATAATCTTCTTGATATTGCTTGGAGTAGCTCGGAAATGTTCCGCCCTGGATTATCTGCTCGACTTTGTCCGGATGTTGTCCGAGGATGATGTATTGTTGCAGACGATTGAAGATGATGCGGTATGGGTCGTATTCGTTGCGCATCGCGCGCATCGTTGACGGTTCGTTTCCCGTGTAGCTCATCGGCGTGTCGCCGTAGAATGATCCGAGGCCGCCAGGACAGAATGTGCACGCGCCGTGCGGGCAGAGTCCTGGTGCGGACATTGTTGCGACAACTGTGACGCCGCTCGATGTTCTCGTCGGTTTTGTCTGCAGATATTTTTGGATGAGGGGCAAATCAGTATGATTCGCGTTCATGTAGACTTCGATATCCGTCGGGACAATCTTTCTGCCGAGCGATTTGCACAGTTCTACTTTTTTCTCATGGATCTGCGCTTTGTTCGGCTTGTTCGCCTTGATCCAATCGATGAGGACTTCGAAATATGTTATTGTCATGTTACTTACTCAGCATTTTTGCAATTTCAATTTTTGACAGAAGTCCGAAACGCATTAAATCATCATAATATGTGCTGGTGAATATGTCTGATGCAAATTCTCCAGAATCAAGATGCTTGTTCCAAAGAAAGTTTATGGTATTTATTTTCTCATAAAACGATATCATATATTTTTTGAGCTTTCTTGTTTTTATTCGCACTAATATGCAATTTTCTGCTCTGATCTCATTTTGTAGTTTTGCCAAATAAAAGTTCAAATCTATATTAGGTATTGCCCAAGCGGGCAAACTTGCGTTAGGTTTACGTAGATGCACAGCGTTCATCTGTTTATAGTGTCCCTTCGCTGAATCTAGAATGAAGTCTATGTGTAGATTAAGCGCATTAAGAATTGATAACTCTTGATTTCGTTCAGATCTCCAAACTAAGAATGCAAACAATGCCGCTACTAGTGATGCAAGTGTTCCGACTATATTTATTATGTCAAGTACGAACGTCATTTTTATTTCGGTAATTTTTCGAGCGCAGCGAGCGGATTGTTCGCTTCGCGTAGATTGATCATCGCTTGTCGGATGTTGACATGGTCATCAGTCCCGATTCGTGGGCATGCAGTGTTCACCCATGCGTCGATGAAGGGATAATTCTCGAGGAGATTTATCTGGATGTCGTCGTCGATGAAGATGTACGATTTCTTGCCTTGTTCAGCAAGTTTTTTCTTCAAACGCTTTGCGTTCGGCAGATATTGCTGTCCAGGTTTTGCAGTTACTAAGATTCCGATTGTTTTTGCGTGGACATATCGCAACAGATTCGCTTTTGTCTGCGTGATCTGTTTCTGGATGTCTTCGACGCCGATGATTTCTGTTTTCTGCAAGACTGGATTCCAGATGACGACAGGTTTGAGCGGTTTGTTCTCGTAGATCTGCGAGAGGAGGAGCGCTTTTGGATGGAAGTATCCATCGCCGATGTAGACGATAGCATCCGCCGAGCCGATGATATCTTCTTCGAATGAATTGTGATATGCATCGCAGCCGAGGATCTGCATCGGTGCGTTCGTTCGCTTCGCCTTCGTGATGTGGATCGTCACGCCGAGATCTTCGAGCTGTTTGCGCACCGTTGCAACTTCCATGAACTGGACGGATGCGAACATTGCGACTGATTTGATATTATTTTTCTTGATATAATCCAAGAAGCTGTCACCTAGAACGATCTCTCTGTCCCATTTGGAATCTATCGTGACTACTTGCATTGTTTTGTTTTCCTGCTATTGTGAGAGCAGCACCTTGGCGCGAAATCAGAAATTCGTCCGATTCATGCAGGACGAATTTCGAGAGATCTGCGAGGGACGAGCAAAAGCTCGCCGTGCTGCTCACGAAACGTAATTACCATTCATCTGGTGATTTGTTGTATCTGTTATGTCCGAATTGTACCATCAAGTCGATGCCGAGCGGTCCAAGACCGAGCGGATAATCGCATTGCCCGAAGCAGCTGGAGAACCAGATGAATACTTCTGCGCCGGTCTCTCTCTCTACTGCGTCGACGACTTCGTGTGCGCGTTCTTTGAGACCGTCCGGTAATTGGAGCAGGACATTCTTTGCGTTGCGCGCCTTCACTTCGGCGATGACTTTGTCTATTTCTAGTCGGAACATTGTTTGTATCTCGTTACTGTGCAGAACCAAAGAACTGATTATAAAGGTTTAGGAGAAATAATAGTTGAAATAGTTGTTGCTCGTTGATACCGGAAATGCTGTTCTAATCAGTCTCTGCATCAGCAGCAAGTATTTTTGGCGGTTTTTCTTTGAGACGTTGCAATCTCAGATAATACTGATTCGCTTTGATGAGGATCTTGCGTTTGAGCTCTGCGTCAATCATGTTAGATGGCAGATCGTTGACGAGTTTTGCGAGGTCGAGCGGCGGCAGATACGTGAAATTTCCTTGGAGCTCTCTTCCCGCGAGACTACATTCGTGCTGCAATTTCATCGCAAGTTCGCCAGCGAAATCGTCGAATATCATGTAACGGGTGATTGCATTTACCCCGGCGTCAAGCAGTTTATGCAGATCGTCGATACGGTCTTTGACGAGTGCAATTTTGATGATGAGCTTCGGATGCGCAATTCTCAGGCGTGCAGCCCACCATGCCATGTAGTCGATATCTGGCGCCGGCGTCTCGGTGAACACAGTATTCTCTTGCGCTTTGAGAAAACAGAGCTGCACTTTGTCGATATTATATTCTGAGACTTTGCGGATGACTTCATCGACATCTGACATCCGCTCGCCGATGCCGAGAATAATTGTGATAAATTTCTCAAGGTTCGCTTCCTGCACATTTGCGAGAAATTTGAGCAACGAGTTGAGCGGTTTTGATGGGCAGATGAACTTGTGCAATTCCTCGTCGAACGACTCGATCGCGCAGCCCATTCCCTCGACGTGCGGAGCGAATGCAGCGACTTCAGTTTTTGTATACGGTCCATAATTCATCATTGTTTTGTGACCGAGGACAGTCCGTATTTTTTCGAGAAGGTCGACCATGTATTCAGTCGACTCGACGCGCAAGCCGCCAGTGATATAGCCGACTTTCCAACCCATCTCGCGGCAGATGAGACATTCTGCAAGAATAGATTCTGGGCTTCGCACAGATTTTCTGTCGAGTTTCGGTTTCGTCGAGAGATAGCAATATTTGCAGTCGGCGATGCCGCATGTCCAATTCGTGAAGATGGATCGCTCAAGCCATATTTTGTTGCCGAAGTTTTTGTGATGAATCTTTTTCGCGCGT
>CAZGJY010000074.1:0-5098 GCA_964525725.1 uncultured Methanosarcinales archaeon
GAAAATATAAAATCAAAAACTTTGTATACTCGTCTAAAGCAAACAGAAACGGCTCTAGGTAGTCCACAATATATAGAATTTGCAATTACACTTGCAGACGGCGAAAAACAATATTTAATACAAATTGGCGATGTCAGGCAACCTCAATCAAGTAATGATGCTGGAACATTGGACAAAGTTATTTTCATCTCGAATAAAGATGTTGGTAAAGGACAATTGCTAAGCACATCTGTGGCAGAAGCGTGGAATCCTGACGATAGCAAACTACTACGAGAATATAATCGTCATCACAAAGATTATGCAGTTGTATTTTCAAGCAGACTTACAACGGGTGCAAGGGGAGACCGTGATTTCATATCATATAGCGATATATCTAATGCAAACATTCTTCTAGAACTGACAGACGGAGCTCACTGCAGCTCGTCAATTGGACATTTTGGCGGTGCTATTGAAGAAAGTGGAAAATGGTTTGGTAGACTTTCAAAAGAAGATCATGAAAAACCAGATTGGAATCTGTGGAGAGCAAGTACTGAAGAAAAAAGATCAGGCGGCTCTAATTTGAGAATTCTTTCTAAACCAATATTAACTGTTGCGCAAGGCAGTAAATTATATTCAGGTACTCTCAAATAAATTAATTAGTGCCACCAGATTTAGCCTGTCTTACAGAATGCACCAGCCGAGAATCGAACTCGGGACGAGGCCTTGGCAAGGCCCCATTATACCATTTAACCACTGGTGCGAATTATATTCGAAAAACGATAGTTTCTTTAAAAAGGTTATTATTGACATGCTTCCAAAAAACAATATTTATAACCGATTTGCAGGCTATTTCGTTGCTGATGAAACTCATTATTCTCCGAGGAGCCGCAGGAGTAGGGAAAACCACAGTAAGCGATCTGCTTGCAAAAGCGCTTCATGCACGTTGTTATCACCTTGCTGATACTCTGCGCGCACTTAATATCAGATATGTTCCCGGATATGGAAAGTGGATTCCTCTCGAGAAATTTTTATCAGCGCACGCAGCGCTTAGACCGCAGATTCGAGAGGAACTGAAAACAAAAGATGTTATCGTGGAAGGCAATTTCTATCACGAAAACGCGATTATTGATTTTACCCAGGAGTTTGAGTCAATTGTGCTGACACTTGATGCGCCTCTCAAAGATTGCATTCACAGAGATTCGACGAGAGGAGAGAAATATATAGGCCCTGAACGTATTGCACAAGTGTATGCACTCACTCATGCATTCTCGGCAGGAATATCGATCAACACAGAGAATATGACTGCTCAAGATGTTGTTGCAGAAATAATAAAAAAATTAAAAATAAAAGAGTAAGAAGTTTCAGTTCTCAATTAAGCAGCGTATGGCAGCTGTTCTGGTTCTCTGCGATACGGAATTGGTGCAGCATTCGATGTTGCGCTGTATTCTTTGACACGCAGATCAGCTGCGCGTGCAAGCGTGAGATATTCTTGCTGCTCGGCACCCGTTGTTTTCTTCGCATGCCAATTATACATGTCGCGCTGGAACGTGTACACTCCAAGCTCGTCTTTTATGCCGAGGCTGTGTGTATATTCATGGTCGTGGTAGAATCGCAATCCTTGTTTGAGATCGAGACCGAGCGGTCTTGCAAGACCATACACGATTTTGTCGAGGAAATCTCTGTTTCCAAGAAGCGTCGCTCTGTTTTTCTGCACGGCAATGCCGCCGACAGCTCCTGCTGGCAGATCTGCCGATCCAACTTCTGTGACTGGTGTTTTTTTGAGACCCGTCGTCTTCACGTATGAGTCAAATGCAGACTCATGCTTTGCTTTGTACCAGTCATGCGCAAGAACTACTTGTGGTAATTGCTTTGCATGCTCTCTAATATCTTTGATTGAATCGCCGGAGTATTGCACGCCGGTTGGTGTAGCGACTGCTGCTCCCATGTATGCCATGGAATCAAGCGTCACAATGTTTTCTAGGTTCGTCGTTTGTTTCACACAGTAAGAAATAGAAAGATGTTTTTAATGGTTGTGAAAATTAAACTTTACGCTCACTCGGAATCTGCTGCACAACACTTGTCTGCATGTCAATGAAATATCCGCAAGAATTAGGGAGACTCAGCTCACAGGGCACAGTCTTATTAAAGAATTTTATACTAAAGTAATTGGGGAACATTCCAACAAATTCTTGATGGCTTGCTGCGACGAGATAATCTATATTCGTTAACTGCTGCAAATGACCAATGAATGCATCAAAACTTCCTAATCCGTCATTACCGGTCAGAGCTGGCACAGTTTGTATTGCTGCGCGCCGAGCGTACCGCTTCTCGAGCTCTTGAGCCATGTATTGTATTGTTACCTTGGACTGCGATTTACCTGACTCAGCTAGTGCTAATCTATCACGTGCGCCCTTCTCAATAATCACATCAGTCAGTTGACGCAGCATACCCATGCCACGAGGTACGAGAATCACTTCTCGGGCATTAGGATCGGAGTCAAGCTCATATTCTGCGTGACGAAAAAATAAAAACCTTTGATGCCAAATTGTTCATGCATAAATCAGGAAGTAAACTGTCATTTATATGATTATGCGATGAATTACTCAGTCAGATGACTCTCGTTCTCTGCGCGCTCGCGCGCGATCCTGCGATATTTTGCGTATTTGTCGTCCGGCGAGAATTTTGCCGGAACTATCGTCTCATTCGCGACGCCGGCGGCGTTCTTCTCTTTCATAGTATACTCGCCGGACTTCTTGTCGCGGAATATCTCTCGTGCCATGATGATGCAAACACGACGAACTTTTATAAAGTTTCGGATGTTTTCTCTCTAAACGCTAAAACCATGGAAAAAGTCTTTCTTATTGATGATGAAACACGACCGAAAAGAATGCATATATCCATCCACGGAATTGTGCTCGAGAAATTACCGTATCGCGAGTGCGCGACGATCGAAGAAGCTGTGAGCAAGATTGTCCTGCAGCTCAAAGGCAAGAAAAATATCAGAATCCTCGGCAGCTCTCTTGGCGGAACGATTGCGCTCCGCGTCAGTCAAGAAATACCCGTCAAAACAGTTGTCAGCGTCTGCGGCGCGAATCCACTCACGCCAGCACTGCGCGATTTAGCGAGAGTGCTCTGCGGTCCATCCATTTTCTCACTATGGTATGCACGCGTGGTCACTTTTTTCTACAATGCGTTTGGTGCTGTCGATCTTCGCCACCTCTCGGATGAGCAACTGATACGACACTCTGAGCGGTGGTATGATTCGTTGACGCACAACGTACTGCAGAAAAAATCGATGGCGAAAAAAATATTCTTCATCGAAGGGCGAGAGGATCTCCTCGTGCAGCATTCATATCTGAAACGAAAGGTACAGTTTTTCCCTCAATCGCAGATGATCTTTGTGCATGGCGGCCATTCGCCGCGAAGGATCTTGCGACGAAAGCAAGAGATGATAAGAACGCTTCTGCAATCATAATATTCTTTCTTCGGTCTGATTTCTGCAAAAATGATTTTATTTTATTATCTGACTTGCAATTCAAGACAAAAAAAGGAAAAAGAAATGAACGCAGAAATCATTATTAAAAAAAAAGATAGAAGGAAAATAAAAAAATGACAGGCTTCTGATTTATGCCTGTGGTTCCATGCCGACGAGCTGCTCTTCTTCCTCGGCTTTCGCTTCGGCTTCAGATGCTGCAATGACTACGTCAGCTTCTGCCTGCTCTTTCGCTGCGCGCTTCTCCATTCTTTTGAGCTTGAGTGCATTGAAATTCTCGATGAGATCGATTCGTCGTATCTCGACGTTTCGAAGCGGAGTGACTTTTGCGAGCTTGTCTTTGAGCATTTTCTGGACTTTTCCTTCGACAGTGTCGCGCACGAATTCTTCGAACGAGACTTCTGCGACATATTTTCGCAAGAATGACGTCGACAATCGTCGGATCTTCGTGCAGACTGATGCTGGCTGGTGGTTTCGCGTGATGAAGAGCGGCTTTACTCGTGAGTATTGACCGTCCTTTGACTTTGTGATGAATGATTCGTCGATCCGGTCTCTGCCGCCGCGGATCAATCGTTTGATCGAACCAGGCTGCATTTCAAACGCGAATGCTCGCGTGTTAGCTTTTCCTTCTGCGACATCTGTTACTTTGAGTGTGAGATTGAGATTCTGCTTCTTGATGTTTCGTGTCAAGTGCATGACGTTGACGACAATTGTCTTGCCGACGACTTTGGATGCTTCTTCAGCCAATGTTTCGCCGACGAATTGTGAATCGTATGCTGGTGGTGAAATGATCTGGAACCACTTCTTCTTCTTCCATGTTAATGCTGCGTCTGCTTTTGATGCCATTTTTTTTTACCTGTGTGTTTGTTCGTGTTTAACGCGGCGAGTTTCTGCTCGTTCCTCGCAGAGCGAGCGTCGATGCGCCTGCATAAATCGGCGCATCTCCTAAAGCAATGCCAAGGTGTTAAACACTTGTGTTTTTGTTTCGATCGTAGTGTTTGGTTTGTATATGCGATCGAGATGGACAAATTCGGTGGCTCGAAGCCTGCCGAACGACTCCATAGCTGTGTGGAACACCGACCTGTTTAAAAAGATGACGGGGAGGTCTCGACGAGAAGAATGGCACGGTGCTTTTCTTCCTTTTTTTGTTTTGAAACTAAATTTATAAGGAGTACCGCTCTAAAATACAAATATGATTTTGCAAGGAAAACAAAAACTGTCGTTGACTGCTCTTATTATCGCGATTCTCATTCTTTGTCTGTGCGCAAGCGCGTTCGCGATCAGCATCAACGGCGTCGCAACGCCGATCACTGCAAAGCCGGCGCCAGCTCCAACGCCGACGGCGGATTCTGCGCCGCAAGTCGACACCGCAGGCAGGCCAATTCCTGTTTACGAACAAGCGAATATGACATTCTCCAGTTGCATGAAAGTCGCCACGACTTCGCGCGACGCAGGTTTTGATAATGCAAAAGCGACAAGTGCGACGTGCTTGACAACAATAAGTTTGACGAATGATTCCAAGAACGGAAATAAAATCTGCTCAGATGCATATCTGCAATCAATGCTCGCGGTGCAATCAGCATATGGGAACGCGAAAGTCTCGTGCAAGCAATTGCCGCATACATG
>CAZGJY010000075.1:0-4397 GCA_964525725.1 uncultured Methanosarcinales archaeon
CGGTTTTATGCAAGGTGTTGCCCTCGAACTTGCGCCGAAGAAAATATACGTCAACGCGATATCTCCAGGAATGATGGACACACAATTTATCGCAAATATTCCGTCCCTCATCAAGCAACAGTATCTAGTAAAAAGCAAACGCAGCACATTCATCAAACCAAAAGACGTTGCAAACAAAATAATTGAAATTTCGCAGACGCAGGAATTTGGCATAAACCATCAGTTTTTCTAACGTTGAATTTGCATACCACATAGCAATATAACTCGGTTTTGGTCGATACTGGCGGCTTTTGAGAACTTTTATATAGCAAAGTTTGGTTCGTGCCAACAGTAAAGCAGGGGTTATAGTAGTTACAGTAAGAGTACAAGGGGAAGAAAGTCATGCTATTCAATTCGCTTCAGTTCATGGTTTTTCTGCCGACCGTTCTGCTCGCATATTATCTGACGCCAAAAACAAAACGGTGGATTGTCCTTCTCATCGCAAGCTACTATTTCTACATGAGCTGGAATGCGTCGTACGCAATCCTTCTCTTCGGATCGACGATCGTCACATATACCTGCGGCATCAAACTCTACGAAACTAAAAATCCAAGAGCAAAAAAGTGGTGGCTCGGGTTTGGCATTTTCTTCAACATGGCGCTCCTCTTCACGTTCAAATATTTCAATTTCGTTTCTGCGTCGATAACAAACGTGATGCATATTCTCGCTATTCCTCTCGATCCAATCGTCATCAACGTGCTTCTCCCCGTAGGCATTTCATTTTATTCCTTCCAAGCAGTCTCATATCTTCTCGACGTATCGCACGGTAAACTTGCGCCGCAATATCACTTCGGCATTTTTGCCGTGTACAAATCATTCTTCCCGCAACTCGTCGCCGGTCCGATCGAGCGCGCGCCGCACATGATGCCGCAGCTCAACAATATGAGAGATGCGACGTCACCAGAAGTCGCAGAAGGCCTCAAACTGCTTGTCTGGGGATTCTTCAAGAAACTCGTCGTCGCAGATCGCATCGCACTCTACATTGTCAATCCGATATTCAACGCGCCGGGAAACGCGACGGCTCTGCAGATCATCGTCGCAGTCTGTATGTTCAGCTACCAAGTGTACTGTGATTTCTCCGGATATACGGACATCGCGCGCGGCTGCGCGAAACTCATGGGCTTTGATCTCGTGCAGAATTTCCGTCGACCGTTCTCATCAAAATCTATCGCAGAATATTGGCGACGCTGGCACATCTCACTCTCCAGCTGGTTCCAGGATTATGTCTTCAATCCATTCTATCTCAAAATATTTGCAAAACTCCCAAAGAAAATCAAGACTGCGACAAAGCACTGGACTGCATTCATCATATCGATAATCATCGGCGAGATAGGGCTTGGTCTGTGGCACGGCGCGAACTGGACATTTGCTGCCTACGGACTGTACCACGGCATCATGATCATCGTGTATTATGCAATAAAACGATGGTGGGATCCGATGTATGCATGGATCCGTGTGACGCTCACATTCCTCATCGTCTGCGGAAGCTCACTGTTCTTCCGCGCGAATTCGATCGCAGACGTCGGAACGATGATCAGCCGCGTGTTCAGCCACACCGCATCTTGGAGCTACGGAACGATTCCGCTCTTTGACACTGCACTCATCCTCATACTCATCGTCGTCATAGAAGTCCTTCAATACTTCTGGAAAGAAGGAACAGTGCTCGCTGTACCGGGACTCGACCAGACAAAACTCAAGTCGCAGACAAAGAAATATCTCGAACTCAGTTTCGTCGGAATATTTTTCTTCATCATCCTCATCTGCGGCATTTTTGCAGCGACAACGTTCATCTACTTCCAATTCTAGATAAAAGGAAAAAGCTACAACAGTAGTCCAACCATCAGGGTGCAGTACAGCAGTCGGTAGCGAAATATAAATGAAATAACAAATACTCAGCTTCCCATCATGAACCTCGACGACATACGGGCATAACATTTAAAAGCAGCACGAGAATTCAAGCAATTATACAATGGATCCACTGCTACTCCAATCAGGCGCATTCTTCCTGTTCTTCATCATTCTCGCAATCGCGTATTTCGTTGTTCCAAAAGCATACCGATCGCATCGCTGGATAATTCTACTTCTCGGCAGCTTGGTTTTTTACTACAGTTGGAGCGGGAATTATATCATTCTCCTTATTCTCTCGGCGCTCATCGTATTCTGGAACGCGCAGCAAATAGAAAAACACACGCAAAATACAAACAGTAATAATAATTTAGAAGCCGCAGATAAACAAATAGAAATATCTGACAACCAAAAACGAACACGAAAGATATATCTTCTGACAACAATCATCTTTCTGCTCGGCGTCCTCTTCGTCTTCAAATATTTTAATCTCTTCAGCCAGAGCGGCACATCGTTGTTCAACATAATCGGCGCAGCATTCGGCATCAGCACAACGGCACAGCCGATAATCCTTGGCTGGATCCAGCCGATCGGTCTGTCGTTCTACACGTTTTCGCTCATCGGCTATCTCATCGATGTCTATCGCAAAAAATACGAAGCGATCACGCACTTTGGCGCATTCCTTCTCTTCGCGGCTTTTTTCTGCACGATACTATCAGGTCCAGTAGAGCGCGCGAACAAACTCGTGCCGCAATTTTTCGCAAAGTCGTCTTTCGAATATAAGCGCGTAACTGACGGCATAACTCTTGTTGTCTGGGGACTGTTCAAGAAAGTCGTCATCGCAGATCGCGCGGCGATATTCGTCAACATCATATTCGGCAATCTTCCACATTACTCCGGAATTCCGCTCATGTTTGCGATATTCCTCTTTGGCGTGCAGCTGTACGCTGATTTCTCGGGGTACACAGACATGGTCCGCGGTCTTGCAAAAATACTTGGCATTGATTTGCTTGAGAATTTCAAGCGACCTATCTTTGCTGATTCAGTCGCAGAGTTCTGGCGACGATGGAACATCTCACTCTCATCGTGGTTCCAAGATTATGTCTTCACGCCATTGTATTTGTGGCTCGGCAGACGTAAATTGATTTCAAAATGCAGCTCCGCTGCAAAACACTCGTTGAGTTTCAGCACAGCAATGATCCTCGGACTTGCACTTCTCGGCCTCTGGCACGGCGCAAACTGGACATTCCTCCTTTTCGGTCTTTACTACGGTATCTTGATATCGCTTTACTATATCATCCGCAAATGGTGGGACAAAATGAATATGCTCGCGCGCATCGTGCTCACATGGGTGCTTGTGAATATCGGCTGGATTTTCTTCCGCTCGCAGTCGATCCACGACGTCGGATATGTCTTTGCACATCTCTTCGTTCCGATGACATTCACCGCAGCAGATTTCAATGTCGTGCTTGGGGTATTCCAACAGATTGCATTACTCATCGGTTGCATAATCATCGCGCTCGCCCAATTTATCGAGGAGAAACAGAACACTAAGATCACGGAATGGATACGGACGCAGCCAGTATTTTGGCGTTGGTCGACATATTATGCGATCATCCTCATCATCGTCGTAGCAGGTATATTTGGTCAATCAGAGTTCATTTATTTTAAGTTTTAACAGAAGTAGGAGAAGAGAAGCAACCAGAAAAAAAATGGCAAATAAGAAAAATAGCAAACCAGCGAACGTGGAGACTCAATTGACAAGCGAACCGCAGGAGTTCCCAGAGTTGAAGCTCTTCGCAATCAGATCAGTTTATTTCATCCTCTGGCTCGCACTCATCCTCCTCATCATCTGCGCATATCCGCTCGCGATCAGTCTCTCGACGGGAGAATTGACAAGCATCGATGCAGCGCTCGCGAAACAGCACGCCGGCGAAGCGAAGAATGAGACGATTCTCTTCGGCCCGGCGTACGGAAATCCTGTGTTCTACTATAAACAGCTTGCGATTTCGCAGCAAAAACCACAGCTGCTCGCGATTGGAACGTCGCGAGTCCTTGCGATGCGCAAGGAATTCTTCAACAGCTCACTCTCATTCTACAACGCCGGGAATGCAGTCACAACGCTCGCAGATATCGAGCCATTTTTGCGCAACATCACGCCTAGCGCGCTGCCGCAGATCCTCTTCATTTCGCTTGACCAGAACTTTTTCGATGAGAAATGGACAGCAGAAACACAATCTCCCGTTTATTTCAAGCCGTCGGCTTGGTCAACAATCTTGCGATTCCGCGACAGTGTTCCGAAAATCTATATCGACACATTTATCGATAAACGCATTGATCCGCATGCGATTGCGCAATATGCCCGCTCGCCAGATATCGGCGCGAGAGCAGTCATCTTCATCGACGGATTCCGTCCCGACGGCAGCAGCATCAGCAAAGAAGAGAATGACTTCTACATCGCGAACAATGTCTCGATAATCGAGCAAGGTCCGCGTCCATACAGTTATACACAG
>CAZGJY010000075.1:4407-5081 GCA_964525725.1 uncultured Methanosarcinales archaeon
AGCAGCAGATTAAAGACAATGTCGCGAATTTCGATTATGGCGACACAGCCTATAATCAATCGCTCAACGAATTAGAAAGTCTTTTGGATTTTACAGATGCGCACAACATAACTGTCGTCGCATATCTTCCGCCATATCCGCACTTCGTCTACCAACTGATGATGTCATCAGGCAACTATGAATATGTCCGCAAGCTCAATGAAACGCTTGCGCCGATATTTGCAGCACACAATGCACATCTCGCAGACTTTTCCGATATAACATGGGTCGCAAACGCAAGTGATTGCAATATGCTCAACGGCCTTCATTCGGGAGAGAAAGGCGACGCACTGCTGCTGCTCCAATACGCAAAGCAAGACAGCTTTGTCGCAAACATCGTCGGCGAACAACGGATCAATGCACTCTTGCCGCTCTCAAACAATTGTCTGACACTTTTTGATAATTAAGTGGTAAAACTCAGAACGCTTTCTGCTGCTTCGTCAATTATACACGCACTCTGATTGTTCACTAAAAATGTAAAGACGACTACACAACAAACACGGATCGGATCCAGATGATTGTGAAATAAATGACAGAAAAAAATAGAAAAAAGAAAGTATATTACGAAAGAATTATTTCTTCGCTTTCTTATTGACGAGCGCTTGTTTTGTTGCAATCGTTTGCGTCGCTTCGAT
>CAZGJY010000076.1:0-5072 GCA_964525725.1 uncultured Methanosarcinales archaeon
TGGCGCTTGCCTCCAGAAGATGAGGAAGAGTGGAATCGCGAATAATATATTGACGATTCCAGTTACAGCTGCGAATGCAATGAGATGTTGCACATGTTTTTTGACGATGTGCGCATCGATCACATTCATGATTCCATAGGAGAGTGCTTGTCCGAGAACGAGGATTTCGCCGAGCATGATTGTGATTCACTTATTCAGCTTTTAAATCCTCGCTCAATCTGTTGTTCGTGTTACTGTTGTCTTATTTTAGTGCTATCTTAATCGAGAGATTGATTTTATAAGGAGAGCGACGCTTTGGAGTATCTGGAATAATATCAAAAATCAGGAGTCACGATGATTGAAGAAAAGAGCAACGGCGAAAAACGAATCGGAGCAAACAGAAAGCCATTGACCCTTCTCGTTCTTGCAGCCGGCATGGGCAGCCGATATGGCGGCATCAAACAGATCGACGGTTTCGGGCCGAGCGGCGAGACGATCATGGATTATTCTCTGTATGATGCGATCAGAGCTGGATTCACAAAAGTCATTTTCATCGTCCGCGAGGATATTCTTGAGACAGTGCGCGAGAAATTTGCGCCTCGGCTCAAAGGAAAATTAGAAGTCGATTTTGTCGTCCAGTCGCTCGACAGATTGATTCCCCCAAATCAGCGGAATCAGCAGCGCGTCAAGCCATGGGGAACTGCGCACGCGCTTTTGTGCGCGCGAGAAAAAGTGCACGGACCTTTTGTTATTATCAATGCTGACGATTTTTACGGCAAAGAATCTTTCAAATCTATCGCTGACTTCTTTGCAGCGGATACTAATGGTTATCATGCAATGGTCGGCTACACGCTCAAAAACGTACTATCTGAGCACGGCAGCGTTTCACGAGGAGTTGGCGATGCTGATGCGAGCGGTTCCTTGATATCAATCAACGAACGCAAAAAAGTAGTGTGGGAGAACGGCAAAATAGTATCGAAAGAAGCGAATGGTGATGTTGTCTTGAGTCCCGATGCGCCGACGGCGATGAACTTTTTTGGTTTCCAGCCGACGATATTTGCTTTTGCTCAAGAACTCTTTACTGATTTTCTAGCGAAAAACGCGACTGATCTGACTGCTGAATTCTATCTGCCGTTGACTGTCAACGAATTAGTCAGGCAGAAAAAAGGCACAGTTAAAGTGATAGGCGGCGGAGACATCTGGTTCGGTCTGACGTACAAAGAAGATAAAGAGTTCGTTGCAAAGAGCATCCGCGATCTGATCGCAAAAGGACATTATCCTTCAAAACTCTGGGATTAAATTTTTCTGAGATTGTCGAGGCAATTGCATTTTGTATAGGTATGTCTCGATGTGACATTACCTTTTTAAATCACTTGCCGTTCACGCAACTTATCGGGCGGATAGCCAAGCAGTAAGGCAAGAGGCTGCAACCCTCTCATCCTGGGTGCAATTCCCAGTCCGCCCTGTAATCTTTTCAGTCACAGGACAATTACAGGCGATTTTTATTTAAATTCGCAAAAAAGACTTGAACTGATGGCGAACAAAAAATTATTTCTGCAATTTCTGGCAAAGGCACATCGCAATACATATGCCGCGCCGCCAGAGATTCATAAATTGCATCGCTGCAAGACGTCAATTTTGCCGGAGCACAAAGATTTCCATTTCTCGGAGGGCGATTGGGAATATCACGATTCATATGCCGGCGTCAATTGGGCGCCGGGGCGCGAGGTTGTTTTCGTTTCTGGCAAACCATTCTGGGCTATGAGTTATCAAGGGAAGCACGACGAATCGATCGCCGACGATTTTTTTCAGAAGGAGGCATTTCCCTTTTTGCGGAAAGCGCTTATCGCGATGACTGATGATATTCCGTTCAGAGGAAAAGATGGTTTCAAGAGCGACGACGGACAATTCGAGTATCGATTCGTCATGCACGGCGATTGGACATATTTCACTGGGCATGAGTCTGTATTCTTTAATGGGAAGGAGATATTCTTCCAAGACATCATGGGCGAATTAATTAAGTAATAAATATCTGTGAGCATGCACGGACTCAAATGAAACGAATTCTTTTCATCGGACAAGCGCCACCAGAGAGAATGGACGGCGTGCCATTCAAGACGACGGGACTTTTCCGCTGGCTTTCTAGCGTCGGGCTCGAGTATGAACCACGTACGGATTTCAAATTATTTCATAATCAAGAAGGCGTTTTTGTCGACGGCAAACATGAGATTAGTAAAAAGAAAACTGCCGTTGTCGCTATTGTCAAATTTGCTGCGCTCATCGATTTCTTTCCCGGTCATGCGAAGAGCGGCGGTCATCTGCCGCCGACAGAATCACAGATTGTCGCTGCACGACCTGCACTTCGTAAACTGGTGTCTCAATTTAAACCGAATATTATTGTCGCCGTTGGCAAACTCTCCATACAAGAAGCGCTCGGGCGAGAAGTTGCGCTTAGTGATGTTGTCGGCAAGAAGTTTGCGATGAGCTCGCACGGGCTCTCTGACGTTGTCGTCATTCCATTTCCGCATCCGTCGGGCGCAAGCACATGGGTGCATATGAGCCAGAATAAACTTTTACTCAAGAGTGCTTTGCAACTGTTGAGGTCTGAAATCGGATTTACTTCGTGAGAATGCAGTCTGCCGTTTTATTTGCGCCGACTAAATAAGATGCGAGTGCAAGCGTTTCTTTTGTCAGCGGCTTTTCATCTGGTCCGATTCCGATTACAAGGTGATGATGTTTTCCGAATCCAAAATCGCTTCCATTGTATGTTCTCGCCAATGAGATCCTCGGTTCATTTCTAAAATCCATGAAGTAAAACGTGAGTTCTCCGGCGAGTGTTCTGTGGAAATCAACGATTTTTAATTTGCGTTGTGTTGCTGCGCATAGGTCATCGATCGACGTCCGTGACACTGGTTTTCTTGACCAGAGTTGCTCCGTCCGTAGTGGATCGACGCCAGCGGCTTGCACTTCCTTGAGCCGGTCTTGATTTGCAAAAATGTATTCTGCAACGGGTGGGTCTGTGAAACTTCTGATTCCCGGCAAATGCAAATTAACAGCAAACGATACTCTTTCCTGTGGGTCAGTCGCCAGTTTGTAGCAGCAGACATTCGCATAACAGTCATTTGGTAACTGTATTTCTTGCGTCCAATTATAACCCCAGCCAACATTTTTTCTAAAATGAGGTTCAAGCATCTGCTGGAGTTCAGCTTCCATTTCTACTGTCATTTTCAAAGAGGAGTAAAAATGCAATTATAAGGGTTTCGCAGGTTTTCCGTGACAAAGAGGAGCTCTTATAAATCATCATTCAATTCCAATTTGTATCGAGCGGCTACAAATGCCGACTGCATCATCGCATACTTGAAATGTGCGCATTGACGCGGAGACCACACATGAAACCCAATCCAACGAGTAGATCTCGAGTACTTCTCAACAACGCGAACGAATCATATTATGTTCCTGATCTCTCGCGCGACTATCATAGCGAATATGGATTCATCAAAGCCGATGTCTTGCAGAATGCGCCAGACGGTGCACGAGTGAAGACGAGCAAAGAGAAAGAATTCACGATTTTCGACGCGACATCATACGATCGATATCGACGGCTCAAACGCGTCGCAGCAATCATCCTTCCAAAAGAAGCCGGCGCAATCCTTGCGAACACGATGATCGACAGCGAAAGCGTCTGCGTCGACGCCGGCGGCGGCTCTGGCGCGCTGACTTGTTTTCTTGCGCAGTTCGCGAAAAAAGTGTATTGCTATGATATCCGTCAGGATCATCTTGATGTCGTCAAGAAAAACGTCGAGTCGCTCGGACTTTCAAATGTCGATTGCGCGCTCGGCGACGTGTACGAATCGATTCCCGTTGCCGATGCGGATTTGATAACGCTTGATGTTCCTGAGCCGCATCGCGCGCTTGACAACGTCGCAAAGTCTTTGCGAGCCGGACGCTTTTTAGTCTGCTATTTGCCGAACGCGAATCAAGTGCAGACGCTTGCGAATGCGATCCTGACGCGGCCGAACGCTGATTTCGTCGTGACGAAGACGATTGAGATCATCGAGCGGGAATGGGAAGTCGACGCGCGAAAAAACAGGCCAGCGAACACTGGTTTGATGCACACTGCTTTCTTGACGTTTATTAGGAAGATATAATCTCAATATTTGAGATGGATCTGGAAGACTGAGTTTTTTAGTTATTATATTTTTAGTTTTACTTCACTATTGGATCAGTTTGAGCTTTTGCTTCCTTCGAAATCTCTTGTTGTTCTAGCTCAAGCACGAGGTCCGTCGCTTTCTGTGTAATGATGTGATATTGTCTGCACAGTTCAAGTTTTTTGCGAAAGATCGGTCCGTATTTGCCTCGCAGCAAAATTGCATATTTTTGCGGATTCTTGAGGATGCAAGCGATTGTCTCGGGGACATCTTCAGTGATCGATCGGGAGGCGTATATTGTGACCCACATCTCTGGGTTCGCGAGCGCATTCCGTCTATCGATGAGGGCTTTGATTTTTTCTCCTCTGTCCGCATACCCTGTGCTCCTTTGTGCAGACAAGTCATTGACCGCACGGATCTTTGCGTCGATTTCATATGTATGTTGCTTTCTTGCTGTATGCATCGCTGCAACAATCTCTTGTAGCTGTTCGATATTCTTCTTGCGCGCTGCTAATTGAGCCAATCCTTCTTTTTCATTTGCGCGCGCCTCAAGTTCTGCGCTCATCGTTTGCAGTTCATTCTCTCGCGCTTGTAGAACTATGAGGTCGGCATCGTTTTTGCGGGCTTGCTCGTTTATTTCTGCGTCTCGTGCGTCTATTTTTGTCTCTAGCTCTTTGTTCCACGTTTTGAGTTCTGCAGCAAGCTCGTCGATTTGCTCATCCAACTGCTTCATGGTCTGAGCAGTGGCTTCGAAGGTGGACGGCGAATGACCTGCAGGCCAATTCTTTTCGAGTTCTCGCAATACTTCATCCAGAACGAAGTCTTGCCATTCGTGTGTTGTTTCGTGCGCAAGTATGTCGTCTATCTTTTTTTTGTTTCCATAATTTTGAGCATCAAGACGGATGAATATCTGATGATCGTAATGGAAACCGGCAGCATCAAATG
>CAZGJY010000077.1:0-5045 GCA_964525725.1 uncultured Methanosarcinales archaeon
TAATGAACTAGAAGAAGCTTGCGTCGATACAATACAAACATCCTGTCCGAATGGATTCTATTGTGCAGGTAATGGAAATCTAGACTATGCATCTGGATGCACTGGAAGTTCCTGTAATTCACCAACATATGATATGCCATGTCCGTCTGGAAATGATTGCCTTAACAATGAACGAGTCACATATACGGGCTGTGCAGGTGGAAACTGCGGATATAATGTAGTAGAAGATTGTGGTCCGTCGCATGGCGATAGATGTGTTGGCGGAATTCACTATTATGGCTCTTGGACTTGCGGTGGCGGCGGTTCGTTCTGTCAGTATGCTGCTTCAGAAGTGTGCACTTATGGCTGTAATGGAAACACATGTTGCCCTGGACCGGGTTCTTGCGCGTAAAGGAGATGGCAATGAAAACTGCAAAAAAGCTGGCTCAGTTCAAATTTACGATGGTTATCTTATTTTTAATTTCTCTTTCTCTCTTATTATCCTCCTGTTCAAATATAACAAACAACAGCGCAAATTCTTCACCAACAGATTCTTCACCCAAAGTGCCCACTCTGAATAATTCAGCAGCAGTCTCTTCCCTTCCTGCTTCATCAGAATGTAACGGCCCTGTGAATGTTGTTTGCGGAACTGACAATAAAAATTATCCAAACGACTGTTTCGCTCGTCTAGAAAATATCACAATCGCTCATACTGGACCTTGTTTTGTCTCTGCATCGAATTCATCTGCTGCAATGACGAAAGTTTCTGGTTGCTCCAACGACTTTGCTCCAGTCTGCGGCGCAGATGGAAATTCATATCAGAACGAATGCCAAGCAAAAGCGAAAGGCACAACAGTTGCAGCGAATGGATTCTGCTTCACGACGGAAAAAATGGATTCGTCTTGCCCGGATGGCTATGGTCCTGTCTGCGGTAAAGATGGCAAGACATATCTTGACAGCTGTCAAATGACGAGCGCCGGAACAACGCTCGATTTCGTCGGAAAATGCACAGAGGATCGCGACGATGCAGTCGGTCCGAACCGTTGTGGGAATGTCTTCAATTTCGTCTGTGGAACGAACGGCATTACGTTCGCGAATGAATGCCTCTCTCGAACATTCAATGTTTCAGTCGCGCATAAAGGAGTTTGCAGTTAATATGAGAATAACCATGGGAACACTTTCGCCACTCAAATATAGTCTGTTGGTCGTCGGACTTTTGTTCGCCGCTCTTTGTGTCTTTTCAATTTCAACAGAATCTGTGTCTGCGTTCACGAATTCATGTTATGTTTCTGCAACATATACGTGCAGCTTTGGCGATTTCCCGCTATTCTCGTTGTTCGACGGACCAGTCGGCGGCGACACAACGCACATCGCTGCGTATAACTCGTCGATTCCATACCAGTTGTGTTGCAATTATAACGCAACATTGACGCCGTATTTCACGACGGGATTCTGTGCGCAAGGAACATGGCTCTCTGCATTCACTCTCTGGAATACGCACATTGCGCAGAACAAAACCGATGGAACGAGCGCGGCATACAATTTGTGCGCGCCGTCAGGAGACGGTTATTCGTATTGCACATATAATTACGGGAATACTTCTTGCGCAGGCACGCAGACTTGCATCGTCAGCATTGATTCAAGCCTTCCGGGAAATTCACATTTCGGTGCTTGCGGTGCGATGGGAGTAAATATTTGCTGCTCGTTCAACCAAACAATAACACTTCCTGGCGTGCAGATCGCACAGTTCGATTACTGGTGCGGCGCAGCAGATGGTGTTTGCCCTGAGAAGTTCTCAAACTCGACGGGTGGCAAAGTGAGTTGCGCAACGCGACCAGATCCTGATTGCTAAAATCAGTTAGATTTTTGAGAATATTCTTTTTGAGTTCTCCTTTTTGTTTTATCCTTTTCTTCTTTTCTTCGTGCACAGCGACACTTTTTTCCACAATCTTCTTCACAAGTCACTCGACAACTTTGCAAAGTCAGTATTTAAACGCCGATTCCGACAGAAGCTATGCCCATAAGCGGCCGGCGTGATAGTAGCGTCGAGCTGTTGAAATAAAACCGGAACACGAACTTATGGGTGAGAAACAACCAATGCAACAAATGCAACAAAAAGTAATCCAACAAACACCGCAACTACAGCAAGCAAATCAGGAGCGAAATCACGAGCTCCATCAACAGGCGCAGCAATTCCGTCATTCGTCACAAACACGAAACATGGCATCTCAATCTGACGATTCGGTGAGTCAGATTGCGGCATCTGGGCAATTATTCCCTTCGTTGCCACAGTTGTCTGCACGATCAGCGAATGCTCCTGAAAAAAAGTTTGCAGCCGGTGGAATCAGTGCGACAATCTGGGCGAACGAGAAAGAAGTGAACGGCGCTCCTGTTTCAATCCGAACAGTTTCGCTCACACGCACATACAAAGATAAAGATGGTCAGTGGAAGCAGAGCGCGTCCATGCGCATCAATGATATTCCGAAAGCCCAACTCGTTCTCGATAAAGCATTCGAGTATCTCACACTCAAAGACAGCAGCAAAGACAGCACAGAAGAATTAATCTAGATATTTCGAGGTGTACAATGTTCACAGAAGCAGCAGCAAGATCAGAATTCGAACCAATCAACAGCGAAGCAGTAGAAATCGCATTCGACAACGCAGAATCCGCAAAGAAAACAAAGAAATCAAAATCTGCCGAAAAAGCAGCCGACAAATCGACAGACAAACTCACTGATAAACTCGTCGACAAAAAGGCAACTACCGGAAGCGATTCAAAAGCAACAGAGCAAGTTTCAATCGAATCGAGCGACATAAAATCTGCGCCGACAAAAACAGAACCGAAAGTTGCTGCGAAGACTGTCGCAGATATGACGCTCTATGATATTCCTGGCGTCGGCGCAACGACCGCAGAAAAGCTTGCGGAGTCTGGATTCGATTCACCGATCGGGATTGCAGTAGCGACGCCAGGCGAACTTGTCGAAGCGACAGGCATGAGTGAAGTCGTCGCCCGAAAGATGATCAATTTCTGTCGACAGAATATGAATATGGGATTCGAGAATGGAGATACTATTCTCGAGCGCAGAAAAACTGTCCAGAAAATTTCAACCGGCGTCAAACCATTCGATGACTTGCTCGGCGGCGGAATGGAGACTGGAGCGATCACTGAATGTTTCGGCGAATTTGGCTCTTCAAAAACGCAGATAGGACATATTCTTTGTGTCCAGATGCTCAAAGCATATCCTGATTCATATGCGGTGTACGTTGACACGGAGAAAACATTCCGACCGGAGAGAATAATCGAGCTCGCGAGAGGAATAGGTGTG
This sequence comes from uncultured Methanosarcinales archaeon, assembly GCA_964525725.1. Classification (GTDB taxonomy): domain Archaea; phylum Nanobdellota; class Nanobdellia; order Woesearchaeales; family DATGWN01; genus DATGWN01. The sequence continues at coordinate 3,306 of CAZGJY010000077.1, forward strand.
GATCCAGAGTATGCGTTACAGCACATCAAAGTTGCCAAAGCATACAATTCAGACCACCAAATGCTTCTCGTCGAGAAAGTCGAAGAATTGATCACGAAGCAGAAAATCCCAGTCAAACTGCTTGTCGTCGATTCATTGACTGCACATTTCCGTGCAGAATTCGTCGGCCGCGGAACGCTTGCGACTCGTCAGCAGAAGCTCAATAAGCATATGCACTCAATGAGCAAGATTGCTGATTTGTACAACGTCTGCGTCTATGTGACGAACCAAGTCATGGCGAAGCCAGATCAATTCTTCGGTGATCCGACACAAGCGATTGGCGGTCACATTGTTGCGCACGCAAGCACATTCCGTCTGTATTTGCGGAAAGGCAAGAAAGGATGTCGCGTCGCGAAGCTTATTGACAGCCCGAATATGCCTGATGGTGAAGTCGCCTATATGGTCACAACGGAAGGGCTTATGGAAGTCAGCTTCTAATTTTTAGATTTTTAATTTTATTTTTCTTTAGGAGGTCTTAATTGTTAACTATCTCCCTTGTGATTTGACTTAACATCATCTAGAATAACGCCGCAGCCATAGCAATATCTTTCATCGTAGAAGACTGCGAATTGTCCTGGTGCGAGTCCCTGGTCTTGCCCGTCGATTGTCACTTCAAGAATGTCATCTGCCTTGTTTTTTTTTTTTCTGTCTTTTTCGTTGAAGTCTTTTGCAACATCTTTGATTGTGCAATTATATGTCTGAGGTCCATGACGGACTTTGACTTTTAAGTTGTTCGTTGTTGGTCTGTCTGCGATCCAATTCAATTCGCCGACAAAAAAGTTGTTTCTCGGCTTGACTTTTTCTGCGTCTTCCTGATATTTGTTCGAGACGTAAACAATATTCTTGGCGATATCTTTTCTGACAACATACCACGGACCTTGCCCGAGACCAGTCCCTTTACGTTGTCCAACTGTGTGATAGAAATGCCCTTTGTGCTCGCCGACAACTTTTCCTGTGTTCACGTCGACAAAATCTCCTGGTTTTTCGCCAAAATATTGCTTGAGGAAATCGTTATATTTTATTTTCCCAAGAAAACAGATGCCTTGGCTATCTTTTCGGTCTTTGTTCGGCAGATCGAATTTCTTCGCGAGCTCTCGCACTTCGTTTTTCTTATATTTGCCAATCGGAAACAACGCTCGCGCCGCTTGCTCTTGGCTGATGTGTGCGAGAAAATATGTCTGATCCTTTATCTGGTCAGGCACTCTGCAAAGATACGTTTTTTTGGTACCTGTTTTTTTGTCGATGATCATTTCGGTATCGGCGTAATGCCCTGTCGCTATCTTTTGGAAGGAGCGGTCGATCTTGTCGTAAAAGATGCCGAATTTTATCCGCGCGTTGCAGAACATATCTGGATTGGGCGTGCGGCCATTCTTCACTTCGTTGATCGCGTAATTGACTACAAGCTCAAAATATTCTTTTTGCAGATTGAGGATTTGCAGCGGCACGCTGAGCTGCTTGCAGACGGCTTCGACATACTTGAGGTCTTCTTCCCACGGGCATTCCCCGAGGAACTGTAATTCATCTTCTAACCAGATCTTGAGATAGAATGCAGTCACGTCGTGACCTTGCTCTTTGAGGAGCGCGAGCGCGACTGAACTGTCGACGCCGCCTGATACGAGTGCTGCAATTTTCATAAGTTCCACATATTTGGAACAGTCACTCTCTTAAAAAAGCATTTGGTTTGAGCATAAATCAGCGAAG
>CAZGJY010000078.1:0-5014 GCA_964525725.1 uncultured Methanosarcinales archaeon
GACTTCCAAGCATTGAAATCTCCCAAGCAATCAAACACCTTTCTGATCAATACAAATTCAGCCCTGCAAGCAGCATCAGCGGTAGTGCAGGTTTACCAACACATTTTCAAAGTGAAGATGAAAACATCCAGCTTTTGCTGACTTATGCTCAACGAGAAAAGTTTGGTGCTCACATCGCAGAAATCATAAATCTTGCAAATTGTGTGACTGGTTTTGAACTATTTGCTAATGATGACTCAGGCAAGCTGAGGATTTCAACAGGATATGTTGTGAGAGAAGGCATTGTTGCACCAAGAGCCACCCGCGGAGTGGAACCATTTACAGAAATTGAAGCCGCTACGCAATTAGGGATCCCCCTTGCAACAAAAGCTGAGTATCGCAGAGGACATTTCTCCGTCAGACAAGGAGACACACTGAGTACGCGTACACTACAAATCGGTCAGGGCTATGATGCAAACAATCGATATGCGCTTGATTCTCGTCTGCTCACACCAACATTTGGCGGCGCAGACCTCAGTGATCCAGTAGATGCAGTTGCGTGGATGACTGCCGTCTACAAATCAGCAACTCAAAAGAGCGGTCACACTGGGCGAAAAGCTGAAATCAGTTTGAGAGCCCAGAAATAGGCTAAAAAAGTATTTAGACTAAAATAACATTTGGTTCGTCACAATGTCTTACCGAATAAATGTCATCGGAGCAGGTCCTGCAGGATTATTTTCTGCCGCATCTATCAAAATTCTGCTGCCGTCGGCTGATGTGCAGATATTTGAAAGGAACCCAAAAGAATCTCTCTCAACCGGTCTCGGTTATACATTCATTCCGCAAACACTCAGTTATTTGCAACATTTCGGCGGCAAATTCATCGACGACATAACCCGTGATAATCCACGGTGGAATACCGTGAGCATTCTCTCTGAATCCGGCATGATGACGCAACGGATTTCAGCGCACAACTACGTCGGCATACCGCGCAAAAAACTCATGCACGCACTTGACAATCTCGTGGCGGGGCTTGAGATTCCAACAACGTATAACGCCGAAATCACAAATGAGAATATTTCCGATTTCACAAAGACCGATCTGACAATCATCGCAACCGGAGTCAAACGCTTTCTCTCGCCAGAAGCGGCGCGCCCGTTCACGATATTTGAGACGGAATCACCTATGCACTATGCGTGGTTCGAGTTTCCGATAACTGTCAGCGACCTTTCCGTGAGCATCGACAGAACAACGTCAGTCCCGTATCTTATGCACGCATATCCTTTCGCAAAAGATACGAGCGCATTTGTAGTCGAAGTTTTAGGCCAGAATGTCGCTGCATTCTGCAATGAGTTCGGATTCGACCAACAAAAAACGAAAAAAGCGTTTCTCACACCAGACCTGTTTTCACAAGCTCGGCTGCGCGGCTCGCAAAGACCGCTGCACGAAAATATGTTATTGCTTGGCGACGCAGGATGCACTCCGTACTTTCATACTGGCGCCGGACTTAATACTGCGTTTTATGTAGCGCATAATTTAGCAAAAGCGATTGCAACTCCTGCTAAAACTCTTCCAGAACGTCTTACCCTCTTTGCAGCGACCCAAGGCGATTATTATCACAAAATGTTCACGCAAAGCGTCGATTTGCTCAACCGGAATTTGCGTGTCCTGCAGACATTTGATTCGCTCGATGAGAGCGATAGAGTATTGCTCGTCACAGGTAAAGGTCTCGACGGGATGGCAACGTCGCCCACAATTAAATTGTGATTGAATGCGATTACACGTGCCTGAGAGCGGGTGAGCATGACTTATTTCCTAAGCATATATTTCTTCCGTGATTTCTCGTCCAACCGCTCAAGCGAATATCGCAGCATTGTCCGCGGCATACGTTGATGGAATACATCAAGAAAAGTCCGCAGCACTTTCTCATCTCGTTTTCCCATCTCACGCAACATCCAACCTGTCGCTTTGTGCATGAGATCTTCTTCATCGAGCAGCAACATCGTCGAAAGTTTGAGTGTATGTTCAAATTTGCCGTCGAGGATGAATGCGTGCGTCGCGACGATTGCGATTCGCCGATCCCACAGACTCTTTGAGCGTGCGAGATCATAGAGTATCTGTGCATCGGTCTCTTGTTTGTCGAGCAACCAACCGCCGAGGATTCTGCGCGCAGTGCAATCGACAAGATCCCAATTATCGACATACTGTCGCTGCCGGAGGAAGAATTCAACGATTGCCGCTTTCTGCGTCTGCGTTTTCGCAGCTTCAAATTGCATGACAAGAATGATGAGTGCGGTCAGTCGATGTTCATGCACTCTGCTTTTGAGCAACAACAATAGCTGCGGCAACGGGAGTGTGATAAACTTTTTTGCGATTCCTCGCTGCAGCGGGACAGTGACGCCGATGAAAATATCATTTGCTCCGTAACCTGGCTTTTGCTTGAAGAATCCGGCGAACGTCGTCGCTTTTTTTTTATCAGCGACCCGTGCAAGCTCCGCAATGACCTGTTGTGCATCCATCATAGCATCCATACGCAACGAGAGCGCAACACTTTTCTTTAATCTTTCGCTCGCAATTGTCTCTTGTCAGTCTTTCGTTGCGTTTGTCGCCCTATTCCTTTCTCGTTGAGAAATGTCGTAAACCGAAGCAGAAAGCTTATAAATTTCCCAAATGTCCACTTTTTCATGCTCTATATTCATGAACTCGGCGCAATGTCGCCAAAAGTCGCAGAAGTCGAATGTGTTCCGATCATGCGCAAGCTCAAGGCGGAGCATAATTATCCGCTCGACATGGCAGACATCCGCCAAGAGTTCACACGATTCTTCGTCCCAGAACAAGATATCACAATGATGGAGCGCGCGCTTGCGCAGATCCCGCTCACCGCCGACGCAATCGTACAGCTTGCGAACTCGAACGAGCCGATGTACGAAGTGCAGAATCTGCAGCGCTCGATAAATATGCTCAACGAGATTCCACTCGCTCTTCTCACAAACATCCAATTCGCGAAACAGATAAACGCTTGGCAAGAATCTGCTCTCGAAGAAATTTTGTCAATCCTCAATTCCATTCCGCACATCCAAACGGATGAGCAACGCACAATCATCAACACTGCGCTCAGCAATATCTACGCCACTCTCTTGCGCAACGACTCACGCTTCGGCATGCATTACATCGACATCGTGAGCGAGCAGCAGAAATCTCGAATGCAAAATCTCGTCGAATCGATGGAGCAAGGATTCTTCTTCAAGATTTCGCTCGAGAACCAATTGAAACGGGCACATTTCTCCGACGTGATTGAACAGATTCCAAAAGAGTTGTTTGTCCGTGTCGAATCCATCTACAGCCAGATCGAAATCATCAAGCGCGGCGTCGACATCGCGTATGCCGCGAACATCAGAATCGTCGAATGGGCGCTCGTCTTGTATTCATTCATGAAATGGATGCTGACGGTAAAAGTATAGAATAATTATTATTGTTAGATTCTACAACTGTGATTTAGATATGACCTAAGACTTTTCTACTCAATGTATGAATCTCATCGATCAAAAATGCTGTTGCGTCAACCAATTGACTTAAATGCTGTTGATCAAAACTTTTGAAAGAGTTGCCGAGCGCTCTGGCGCCATTAAGCAATTCATGATTGAGTATGCCGCTCATCTGAGTGAGACGCGTGATGAGTTTTGCGGCGTCATCATCTCCTTTCCGATAGGCCTCTGCTCTGAGCATAGTTAACTGACCTGATGTGATCATAACCATTTTTTCAACGTCCGCGAATCTATCCTCGAGCACTGCATTCCAAAACGGCATCAAAAAGTCTTCTGGAAAAATAATTATCGCGTTTGCGATTGTTGGGTCGGTTGCAAGAATATCTTTGTGCAGACGAATGCAAAGCTCAATGCCTGCTGAAATAGGCCTCACAAGAGAATAAATTTTACCTTTTTGCCACTGTGGTGCTATTCGTTGAGCAGCTGCAGTTATACATTCATTATTCAGATTTTTGATTGATTCATTTGTTGATTTGCACGCAGTCACTAAATTCTTAGCCGCAGTATGATTTGATTTTGTCGCATATATCTCAACTGCAAGCAATGCTGCTTGCATATCTCGCATCATATCAACCATAAGAGAAAATTCTTGTTCTTTTAAGCAATTCACAACAACATCTTCTCTATATCGCGTTAAATCGACCATGGATTCAAAACCGTGCATAGAATATTATAAATGTGTTGGGCGAAGAAAAATACTCTATCTAAAAATAAAAACCTTCTTCACGACAAGACGCCAGCCAACAAGAACATCGCCTGGCTGCAACGTACGGTGATATCGTGGCCGATAAATCTCAGACAGACTTTCAAGCATCTCTTGCTTGTTCTTCCAGCCGCTGCCGCTGATCGCTTCATGTTTCGTCGGCCAATCTTTGATGTGACCAACAGAGAGATCGGGAACGCCGATGCGCGCGAATCGTCGCGGCGGCTCGCCGACAATCATTCCGTGGACGACGTTTCTTGCGCCGTTCGCAAAACCCGGGATTCTTATTTGATCGGGTCGGAAGAGGAAATAATGTGTCCGCTCATTATTCTGGACGAGAGCCGCATAGTCTTCAGTGAGAGTCACAGATTGTTCACGTACGATTTGCCATGTGAAATCTGCTGCAATCTTTCGCTCGAGCGCAACAAGACCTCCTTCGGATGCTGCTGTCTGGTATTGATTGAACATAGCTATGAGGAAGAAAATAATACGTTTTAAACTTTCCTAATAATTCTAGGCAGTGAGTGCATTTATTTTAGAAAAAGATTAATTTTAGTATATCGCAGTCTGTACAATAATATCAATCAGATATGACCTAAAAAAGTTATTAGCATCTTCAATTTATTTTGCCGTTGCATCTTTTAGAAGCCGCCACAACGTGTCCATTGCAGCAAGAGCTGACGGCGCACGAGTCAAATTGTATATTTTTCCGTCAACTTGGAATTTTCGGGCATCTTCCTTGTGTCCACTGCTATTGACTGCACCATATTGACGAGGTGAGAAATGT
>CAZGJY010000079.1:0-4957 GCA_964525725.1 uncultured Methanosarcinales archaeon
AATCTGCCATGTCAGTCCACGTCTTTGCTATTCATTATATTACTACACTATACTCCTAGTACACGCACACTATGCGTCATGTGCAATACGCCGGTTCTTCGGCGTGAAATTGAGCAGTGCGTCATTTTTCGCTCTTGCAGTTCCGTAAAAATCTGCACGGCTATTTTTTATGAGGAGATAACCTTGCGTCTCTTTGAGGCGCTCTTGCAATTCGGGCGTGAGTTTGAGTTCTGTGCCCTTTGCCCACAATTTGTATTCGTCGTCGGCAAGCGTAAGCGTATTTTTCGTCGCCAACGGTCCGACGAGCTGCGATCCTTCAATTGAGAGGCGTACAGCCGTTGCATCGTCATTCTGCTCACAGAAATAGGAGCCGAGCGAATTGACGCGCAATGCTTCGAGATCTATCTGTGCGACTTCGCGAGAAACAATGAATATATTTCGATCTCGTTCGTGGATGATTAAATAATAATCAAGTCTGATGTCGCAGCCGTACTGTTCGTTCACTAATTCGATGATGTGACGTGATTCACGGGAGCTGAGAGGTCTCAAGTTTCGCATAATTGCTGAGTGCTGTGTATTGATTTAAGAAAGTTGAGGATTTTTCTCTGTTTTTTCTGATTTATCTGCATTTTTTTGTGCAACGCGCTTCTTTGCTGTGTCGATGCGCGTCGCGATCCGGTCAAGCTGTTTTGGGTCGGCGCTCGCTTTTTTTGAGAGGAGCAGATACATCCTCTCCAGTTGGTCAATCTCCTGAATGAGGCGACGCTGTGCGATGTCTGCAAGGCTTGTCTGCGATTGAGCTGCTTTTGCTTGATTGTTGAGATTACCGCTGTTATTCTTGACAATGCGCTCCACTGTCTTGAATTCAGCGATGAGCTGCGCAAGCTGCGTCATTTCAAGGTCGATGAGTTCCATTTTGTTCGCGATACGATTGCTCATCTCAGTCAATCGACGCTGTTGGACTGCTGCGGAGAGAAATGATTGATTTTTATCGAGAATATGATGGAAATATTTTTTGACTGTGAGTTGGTCGACTTGTGTATCCATTGTCGTCTTTTTTGATTGTTATTATTATGCTAGTTATGCTAGGGGTATTTCTTTGCCGCTAGAACGATCGTTTCTTGTCGCCAAACTCGTTCGGCTGGATATTCGGGATTGCTTGGTTGAGCGGCGGAGGTGGTGGCAATTGCGCTGCTTCGTTTCGCTGCGATGATTGCATCGCATTCTGCATATTACCTGAGCTGCCAAACTCGAATCGTTGATATGTTGGTCGTGATGATTGTGATTGCGGCGGGAATCCCGACGATTGTAATTGTGATGGCATACGTGTTGCAGCCGTTGTCAGATCCATGCCGCTGAGGCGAGCTTTCACTTCGTTGACTGAGTTGACCAAGCCGTCGATCGCATCGGAAACGGAGACTATTGCGCTTGCAATCGTCTCTTGCTGCTCAGAGAGCTCTTGCAATCGCTTGTTGATCGGCTCGAGCTGTGTTTTGATGAGCTGCTCTTCGCGCTGCTCAAGCGTGAGCTCTTCGTTCGCACGTTTGAACATCAGCAGAAGCTCGTCGACAGAGCCTTGGAGATTCTGCACGGAAGATGAAAGAACTTGTGATGTGCTGCCGCTTGCCCCTTTTTTGTGCGCCAACTGGCTCAAATCGTCTTCGAGCTCGTGGAGCGTTTGTGGAAGTTGTGGTTCCATTTGCTTTCTCTTTTCTAATCTGATTCTTCGTCCTGCGGTTTATAAAGATTTGTCGTTTTTTTCGTGGGGTGGTTTTCTTTGTTTACGATTTGTTTTTACTTTCGAGTAGCTTTTTATAGATATCTCAGTTTCTTTTTGTTATGGCTGATGATATCTTACTCAATCAATTTCGTGCGTTGATTGATTCGTACATAGATCCCATAGGATTTGTCTGGGGTTCAAAAGAAAATATCCATGCGCCCAGAAGTGGTGCAAGTTCTAGTGAAATGTATGATTGTTGTCTGCAGATGAAGCGGGTGGGAATTTATCACGTATTCTTGAATTATCGAGGACAGCATCGTGGATCACAACAGCCGCTCAAAAGTGTTTTCCATCCAAAACGAGAGCATTCAATCATGAGTCTCGGGATTGGATTCCAAGATGCAGATTCAGACGAACCGTTAGGCGGCAATAATGCGTTTTGGGCAAGTACAAATACACTTGCTGGTGCATTGGTTGAGAACAGTGTTCTTATTTATAGAGGAATTGAGAGTTTGGGTGTAAAAATATTGCCTGGAATCATTCCTGCGGAGAAAACGAGAGTTGTTGTTGAGCGTGCATCACTCACGACGCTCGACAAACTCTTCTCTGTACCTGGCGCTGCTCTTGACTTTGATCTCACATCTCCGATGAGTCTTGCACGCGCAACAAAGAATTTGTACGATGTACTCAAATAATTCTCAACTAGACAACTATTTTTTTTGTCTGTTTTGGAAGTTCGTATCCCATTTTCTTGATAGATCCAAGAACTGCATCAACAACTTGTTCTGGTGTGAGTTCAGTCGTATCTATGACGATGTCGAATTTTGTTTTGTCATATTCTGAAACGCCGTAGAGCGCAGTATATCGGGACAAATCTGCTTTTGTTCTATTCAGCAATTCTGTTTTTACATCTGCGAGTGATGCAAAACTTTTTTCTGCGCGTGACGGGTCATTTTGTTGTCCAAATCGTCGTTGCGCCGCAACATCAATATCGACATCGAGAAAAACTTTTATGGAATGCGGAATGAAAAACCAAGCCATGCGTGCATCAATAATGAAGTTATCTTGAGTGAATCCCATTTCTTGTTGTTTGTCATCAAATTTTTTATCTTCCTCGAGATGGGTTGCAAGCCAAGCAGCGAAATCGTCCACAGTCATCCCTCGACGTTGTGCTTCTTCTCTCCACATTTGACCTGTACTATAGGAGGGAAAGCCTAATTTCTTGCCGAGGAGTTTACCGACAGTGCCCTTCCCTGACGCTGGTGTTCCTGCGAGTGTGATTATCATTGTACTTTTTTTCTCGCAGGTGATTTATGAAACTTTCTTCTTCACAGTTTATTCTTATTTACGTCAGTTGTTATCAGCGCAAGATTTATAAACAACCCACGGGTACTTCTTTTATCTTCTTACTTAGGCAAAACGAAACAACGAGCAGTAGGAAGTGGGTTAAAACATATTAGATTAAATTATTAAACGCGCATTACTCGCAGTATTGTACAATAAAATAACAAAACGAAGTGACTACTATGGCTATCGCAAAGGGAGATTTCATCGCACTCGATTACACTGCACGCACTCAGCCGACTGCTGATTCGAAAGGCGTCGTCTTTGATACAACCAAAGAAGCTATCGCTCACGCTGCAGGCATTTATTCGCAAGACAAGAAATATGGTTCGGTCGGCATCTGTGTCGGCGCAGGTCACGTATTACCTAATCTCGATTCTCAATTAGTCGGTCGCGAACCGAACACAAGTTTCACAGTCAAATTGATTGCTGCGCAAGCATTCGGATTCAAAGATGCAAAACTCATCCGGCTTATTCCGATGAGCAAATTCAAGGCAGAAAATACGATGCCAAAACCAGGTCTGCCTGTCATCATCGATGGTGCGCAAGGTATCGTAAAGACCGTAAGTTCTGGTCGAGTCCTTGTCGATTTCAATCATCCGCAAGCCGGCAAAGATGTCGAGTATGCAGTCAATATTGGCCATATCATTGCAGATCCGACGGTGCAGCTCCAAGTCGTTCTTGCAACACAGTTCAAGGATACTGTCGGTTATGTCGAGAATAATATCGCGACAGTCACATTCCCTACTGATATTCCGAAAGAATATCATCCAGTCTTTGAAGCGCAGATCAAACATCTGTTGCCAAAGTTGACTGGCGTCGTTTTCCGCTCGAAGACAAGCAGCTCATCAAGCGCTCCAATGCCTACGGTCGCTGAACAGAAAGCGGCTCACGCCGCAGCAAAGGCGGCGAATGCTGCAAATGCGAAAAAAACTGTTCCTCCTTCCTTCGCACCAACTAAAACGCAAGAGCATGATCACTCACATGATGGTCACTCGCACGACGATCATTCAATGCACGACCATTCGAGCCATGACCAGTCGCAGAACTCACACGACGGGCATAAGCATAATTAAACGGTAGATTAAAATTTTTAAAAGAAGCAATTAAAGATATTTACACTAACCGAAAACACAATGGACAGCTACATCAAATCGATTGCGGACAAAGCAAAACCTGCTGATATCTCATCCAAACAGAAATTGCCTCGTACTTCTGGTCCAAAGTCTGCAGTCGACGAGGAACTTGAAAAACTTCTCGCAGAGCACAAAGCGACGATAAAAGTTGTCGGTTGCGGCGGCGGCGGAAATAACACGATCAATCGTATGACGGAAGTCGGCATCACTGGCGCCGAAACGATCGCTCTCAATACTGATGCGCAAGATTTGCTCTACACAACGGCTGATAAAAAAATTCTTCTCGGTCGAGAACTCACTCGCGGTCTTGGCGCAGGTTCGATTCCGAAGATCGGCGAAGAATCCGCGAAAGAGAATGAGAAAGACATCCGCGAGGCACTCAGCGGCGCTGATATGGTTTTCATCACAGCAGGTATGGGTGGCGGAACTGGTACTGGTTCAGCTCCTGTCGTCGCAGAGATCGCAAAAAAAATGGGCGCGCTCACCGTTGCAATCGTCACGATGCCGTTCTCAATGGAAGGCAATCGACGCTATGAGAACGCAGTGTATGGTCTTGAACGACTTGAACAACATGTTGATACACTCATTATTATTCCTAACGACAAATTGATCGAGCTTGCACCGGATCTTCCGCTGCAGACTGCGTTTAAAGTCGCAGATGAAATTTTGACGAACGCTGTCAAAGGCGTCGCAGAACTCGTCACGCGTGCAGGTCTTGTCAACCTCGACTTTGCAGATATCCGAACAGTAATGGGAA
>CAZGJY010000080.1:0-4935 GCA_964525725.1 uncultured Methanosarcinales archaeon
TAGTCGCAGAAACTCACATACAGCGCGAAGAGAAGCGGATAGAGCATGAAGACATAGACATCATTGTCTCGAATGAGAACCGTCGGTTGCGCAATGCCGAGCGATGATATATTATACCCTTCTGAATTGAGCGCAGTGAAATCATCCAGGCAAGAATCCATCTGAGTCGAGATATAATTCTGCAGCTGTGATTGGATAGAATTTGGATCTGCACCATCGATCGGCGGCGCTTTTGTGCCGAGCGTACATTTTTCTGTAAGCGAATCGCCCGAACAATCCATTGGTGCGGCAAGATAATACCAATAAGGAATCACTGTGCCCGAACCAGGCGTGAATGGAAAGCCGCTCGCTGACGAACTCGCTGGTGAACTGCCTGGATAACCGGCAACGATGCCAGATGCTGCGGGGTTGATGTAGCCACCTTGCTGCCCGATAAGATCGAGACCCGCGTTTGTCGTCTTGTCAAGACAGCCGTCGACAAACGTCTGGACCGCGTTGAATTGCGCGCTGATCTTCTCGGTTCGCTGATATGTCGCAGACTGTGCTGGAGAATTATTCTGTGATAAGAAAATGACTGCAAGGAGTAAAAGAACAATGCCGATCGCGACGAAAAGAGCGACTTGACCCTTCTTATTCACTACAAACAACCCTACACCTCTTCAAAGTCCATTTTTCCGGTTGAGACTATTTAAAGCTTTCGAGCAGGAAAGAATTCTTCGGGTTTCGTGATGGTTATTGGATAAAACTATTGAGAAATTAGTTTTATCTGCGAATTGCCCCAGCTACCATTTTCTGCGCCAGCTCAGGAGTTCGAGATGCAAAATATGTGTTGAGATAATCGACGCTACGACCCACAATGGCATCCGTTGATTGAGGAATGATGCGTTTTCCATTTTGCATCGCATGAGAATATGTCTGATAATTTTCTCCACCGATTTTTTTCGCAGCATCTAGCGCATCTTGACCCCACAATGTTTCGACAATTGTGTCTTCGAAATCGACTTGTGCGCTTTGTGCACTCGAAGAATTAATTTTTCGTTGATGATTGACTGCAATCTTCAGTCGACGAGCAAGGCTATCTCTCACCGGATTCGGGTCTTCTTTTCGTACCTCATCCCAGACTTTGCAGCTCGGTAAGAAAGAAGCACGGAGCCCGAACTGCAATGAATTCCAAATAGTGCGATACGTCGGATCGTTCGGAGCAAAGACCGTCGCTTGCGCTTCATCCTTCATGAGCCATTTCTGGGAAATATCAAGGGCATTATCCAATCCGTTACTTGTCAAAAGATTTCGCTCATAACTGATCGATTCTTGTTGCGCATTCTGGGGCGCAACTGTTTTCCCGACGACGACATATATTGGTTGGTGTTCATCAATAGTCAACTCGGGCAGGTAAAGCAACATAGACATCATTACCGCCGTTGCAGCGAACGAGCCCACCATCACTTTTCCATATGATTTGAGTGTATCGACAACATTCGTCGCAGGATTATACCTTCGCGCAAGCGTACGGACTTCCTCTTCGAGATATGCGTTTGCAATAGTACGCTTTTGCGGGTCGATGACGAGCAATGAACGCGTTAATTTGTTCGCATAAGCAGGAACTTCGCTGAGGCGTTCCTCGAGATCGGCTTTGAGCTGCTGCGCGGGCCGATGATAGAATGCTTCAAGATCCGCACCTACTTTTGCGACGGATTGATTATAGTTTATTTTGTGCTCCCACAACTCTTGCCCCGTCGAGAGAAAGAACAAAAGCGAGCCGATGCTCCAAGAATCAGAATTTCTCGTTGGATGGACTGCTGGATCGTCGGTAAATAATTCAGGAGCGCGATTCGTCGGATCTCCGATGCGCATGCCTGGACGTCCTGACACTGACCAATCTGCATAATATGAACTGCCGAAATCACCGAGACGATATGTACCTCTCAGAGCGTGCATTTGTTTTTTCTGAATAGTCAGACGACTTGAATCAATCGCGATATTTTCCAATTTTATATCGCTGTGTGCCCGTCCTTTTTTTTGATAGTACTTGCTTGCTCCACGAATGACATCAGCAATAAATGTCAAAGATGCAGTCGCAGACGGTTTATTGATTGCATGCCGCGCTGCGACCCCTTCCAATCGTGAGCCGAAAATATCATTCGCAAATGTAGGATAATATGGCATGAGGACGCCGCTCAGCCCAGCGCCCAGATAAAGAATTGTTCCACCAAGAAGATTGTCATCATCTGAAGAAGGAGGAATAAACTCTTTGACCACCAAATCATCGGCAGTTTCGCCTTTCTCCCGCATACGTTGTTCACCAAAAGACGTCGGTTCGATAAGTTTGAGCGCATAAAATGACGAACCATCTGTTGAATGTTTATGCCGCAGCTTGTAGACAGCACCATACGTCCCAGAATTGATACGTTCCTCTACACTAAATCCATATCTGCTTAGTTCCGCCGTGAAAGGAAACTTAAGTGGTGCAACCATAGTAGTCACTGAGAAGTGACGATATTTAAGCTTTTCGACTCTATTTATAAGCAAACCGATGTTTATCGACGAAAAGCAATATAGTTAAGATTGTTTGAAATTCATACTACTATAGATAGTACGCGCGAAGAAACGCTGAACAAATGATCCAAAAACACCGACACATGAGGATTTGTCGCTTTCTTGCGCAACGCAGATAATTGCTCGTTCGCTTTCTGCGCCGCAGTAATATCATTCTGCATCAACGCGACGCGCAACGCGTCGACAATCGACGCATTGAAGGACATTGATTCTTTGACCGAAATTCGACCAAGCGATGAAACGCATTTTTCTAAAAAAAAGATCAATAGCTGATATTCCGTCATCTTCTCAGCGCCAAATGCAAGTTTGCTGATGCAACGCGAAAGATAATCCCGAGATTCCAAACTTTGCCGCGTCAACGATTCCACATCATCCGTCTTGAGTTTAGAGTGATCCCGCAGCATATAGCCGATTGTGATGAAAAATTTCGCGATGTGCGTGTTCATATCAGCCGGAACTGCCGATGTGCATTCTAATTCGACTTTCGTTTTGGCGAAATGCGTGACGAGCATTCCCGTGAGCGAGCGCGCGATGCGCTCGATCGCTGCTAAATCAAACGATTGCTTCGATTCGAGCGTTATCGAATCAAATCCTCGCCGGTAAAGTCCGGCGATGAGCGTGCGCAGACGGCTCGGCGTATGCGACGCAAGCGTTATCTTCTTGCTTTTGCGCAGCTCGCTGCTCGTCGGCAGAATAATGAGAGATCCATCGCTGCCTTCTGTGACCGACAGCTCGGCGCCAGGCGCAATGCCTTGCCGTGCGATCCATTTCTTTGGCAACGTCAACGTGAACGAGCTGCGTTGCTGGATAAGTGTGCGCTTCATAGACGAAGGATGTATGCTGAAATTAAAGAATCTTTCGATTACATAATGAACATATGCTTCTTATGCAAAACATATATGTGCATAGTCTTTATCACCGAATAGTAAGTACAGGCGGATCGCGGATCAAACGCAAAACGCGTACAACACAGGTGACGAATGATGAATTCAAACAACATCCAATCAACAACAAAATCACTGCTCGCAGCAGCACTATTGCCGCTCACGTTGCATGCAACAGACATCACAGCTAAACTCTCGACGGAAGTCTGGAGCCAAGACGTGATGAACAGAGGCTTCGTTCTCTCGACAGATCCATATTTCAAGCCGGAAGCGACAATCAACTCGCCGATCGGCTATGCATACGTCAATGAAAAATTCGATCTTGCAAAAAGCGCCACGGATCGCGGCTCATACATCGCAGCCGGAACAAACTTCTCGTTGCCAGCGAATATCATTTCTCCGAAAAGCAATCTCGACGTTGAAGTCGGACAGCTCGCGCAGCCAAACGGTAAACGTTGTCCTGAATTATATACAAATCTCGTCGTGAGCGCGCCGCTCAAACCATCATTTGAAGCAGTCGTTGGCGGAAAAGACTTTCCTGGAAAATATTTCTCAGCAGGAATCTCAAAAACAAAAACATTCGGCGATACAACGGCAAGTCTCGCCGCAAAGATCGGCTACAACGATCACTACGGCTCGAACTATTCCGCATTCTCGCACGCAACAATTGACGCCAGCGTCAGCCAACAAATCGCAAAGAACGCAACAATCTCAGCCGGCGTCCGTGCACAGATCGGCATCAAAGACCATGCACAGACAACGCAAGCATACTTCGTGAAAACGGCGCACAATTTCTGAATGAGACTATGGATGCAGCAACGGAGACAAAAAAAATGACAGACGACCAAAGAAACACAACTTTCCCGCACTATCTGCTTGTTGGAAAAGTAGACTATGTGCACCAAGACGGATTGTATGATCCCATTCTTTCACGCGACGGTAAAGTCGCGTGCATGAAAATGATGCGCAGCCTCACAGAGCTTGCAGAGCGACCAAAAAAAGTGCTTCTATTATCCGACAACTACGTCAGCAAGCAACATCGAGAACTTGTCTCTGAAGCGGCAGATGTTGTTGGACAATTTCTCAACGCGCACAATATGCAATTCGCGCACGTCGAAAGCAAAAGATCCGTGCTCCATGATTTTGCCGATATGTACGAAAGAGGTCATCAAGCGTCCATAATTCTTACCGATTCACAAAGAGTTCCCGAATGTTTGTTCGGGAATTATCTCGGCACTGCGCAAGCACCATTCCAGGTTCATCGAGCGATTGTTGCTCCGACGTGGGAAGAGATCAAAGCAGCAGGAAATATGCGCACACAATAACTGGAGAGAGGAAAAAAATGAACTACAGAAAAACAGTGGAACAGATTCAATCATTGCACTGGGAAAAACTGGATACACCACAACTGAAAAGCCTCATGGTGCTCTCAGGCTACGCTGCGAAAGAATTTGGCCAAAGCTTGCGCATCGCGCTCAAGCTCTACCCTCAAGAT
>CAZGJY010000081.1:0-4926 GCA_964525725.1 uncultured Methanosarcinales archaeon
AGACATCGTCCAAGCTATCGACAGCTCACTTATCCAAGACGAAATTTTTGTCAATCTCTACGACTTTGTCCACATCAAGGATGCTGAAGAAGCGACAGACCAGCTTGCAAAACTTGCCGGCATCACGCAAACAAAAGACATCCGCCTCGAGAGAATGCAGGATATGCTTGATCGCTACCTTTTGCCACACCTCGGACTTGGAAAAGAATACCGAATCCTCAAAGCGAAGAATCTTGCAAAGATGTTCAAGCAATTCGCACTTGTTTCCACTGGTCTTGTCGGCGAAGACGACAAAGACCATTATATGAACAAACGAATCAAGATGGCCGGCGACTTGCTTGCTGACTTGTTTGAGACAAACTTGCGTGTACTCATCGATGACTTGGTCTACAACTTCCAGAGAATTGTCAAGCGAGGTAAATTCCCGAGCATCAAAGTCATCATCCGAGACAAACTTTTGACGTCGAGAATATATAGTGCGATGGCAACAGGTGTCTGGGTCGGCGGCAGAAAAGGTATCTCGCAGCGTATGCAGCGATGGAACTTTTTGGAAACGATCTCGCACTTGCAGCGTGTCGTCTCACCACTCTCGGTCACACAAGAAAACTTCGAAGCGCGCGCATTGCACGCAACGCACTTGGGACGATTATGTCCAGTCGAGACTCCAGAAGGTACGAACATTGGTCTTCGTAAGAACCTGGCTCTCCTCTCAGAAACATCGCTAGACGCTAACGAGAAAGAAGTCCTCAATTCATTGGAACATCTCGGCATGAAGCGTGCCTGGTAGAACGGGTACGGAAGGTAATCACAATGGCTGAAGTATTCCTCAACGGTAAATATGTCGGTGACGTCTCAAATCCTCTTGAATTGCGAACGCAACTTGTGGATGAGCGACGACGAAATAAACTCGACTCAAACATCAATATTTTCTACGATCCGAAAGTCAACGTCCTCTTCGTGGAAGCAGGAAAAGGCCGATTGCGCCGACCGCTAGTCGTCGCGAAAGATGGCAAATCAATGTTGACTGCAAAACACGTGCAGCAGCTCCAAGCGAATGAAATGCAATGGACTGATCTGATGAAGCAAGGCATCATCGAATATCTCGACGCTGCAGAAGAAGAGAATGCACTTGTCGCATTCCGCGAATCTGATCTGACTGCTGAGCACACGCACATTGAAATTGCACCTATCGATATTTTGGGTTTGTGCGGTTCCTACGTTCCATTCGCGAACCACTCACCTGGTGCGCGTATTTCAATGGGTTCCAAGAACCAGAAGCAAGCGCTTGGTCTGTACGCGTCAAATTATTTGACACGATTCGATACGGATGTCAATATTTTAGCGACGCCACAATCACCAATCGTCAAGACTGTCATGCATGACGTTTCAGGATATGATGCGCACCCTGCAGGACAAAATATGACTGTCGCAGTCATGTCATTCATGGGATATAATCTGGAAGACGCGATTGTCATGAACAAAGGCTCGATCGAGCGCGGTCTTGCAAGATCTTTCTATTATAACCCGAACAGCGCAGCAGAATTGCGTTACTCTGGTGGTCTCATGGACCAAGTGACTGTGCCGCAGAAAGATGTCCGCGGTTATAGAATCGAGAAAGATTACCGATTCCTCGAAGACGATGGTGTCGTCATGGTCGAATCCGATGTCAATGAAGGCGATGTCATCATTGGACGCGTTTCACCACCACGATTCTTGACTGGTGCAGACGAATATAATCTCGCAGCGAACCAGCACCGAGAATCATCGGTCTCAATCCGCCCGCAAGAAGGCGGTCGTGTCGACTTCGTCCTCATCACTGAGAATGAGGAAGGTAACAAGCTCATCCAAGTCCGAATGCGACAACTTCGTATTCCAGAAGTCGGCGACAAATTCACGTCCCGTCACGGACAGAAGGGTATCATCGGAATCATTGTTCCGCATGAAGATATGCCATTCACAGCGAGTGGAATTGTTCCAGACCTCCTCTTTTCACCGAACGGTATTCCATCACGTATGACGATGTCACACGTCCTTGAATTGCTCGGCGGCAAAGTCGGAGCGCTTTCTGGTCGAGATATCGACGGAACGACGTTCAACGCTGAACACGAAGACGATATGCGAGAAGAGCTCGCAGCATACGGATTCCGCGACGATGGTACTGAGACATTCTACAACGGTGTCACAGGAGAGCGTTACGCAGCACGAATCTTCGTCGGCAATATGTACTACATGAAACTCAAGCACATGGTTTCCAAGAGACTCCAATCACGAGCACGTGGTCCGATCCAGCTTTTGACGCGACAACCAACAGAAGGTCGTGCGAAAGAAGGTGGTTTGAGACTTGGAGAGATGGAAAAAGACACGCTTGTCGCGCACGGCGCATCGATGCTCCTCAAAGAGCGATTCGATTCAGACAAAGTCGTCGTTCCAATCTCCGAACTCTGTGGCATCGTTGCGACAGACGAAGAGCTCAAGAAGAAATCGTACGCAATTTGCCCAGATGCAACTGAGAGCGACACAACGAGCAATATCGAAGTCTCGTATGCGTTCAAGTTGTTGCTCGACGAATTGAAGTCGATGGGCATCTATCCGAAGCTCGTCTTGAAGAACAAGTACTAACACTACTCCAATTACTTTTTTCATTTTCATAAATAGTTATTGCAAAATAATTAGCAAATAATTATTCAGATTTACAAAAGCAAATTTACAAGAGTAAAATTACAACCGAGGGTCACAGACAATGGAAGTCACAAACTACGTTTACAAAAAGGTCGATAGCATCGTATTCGGATTGCTCTCGCCAAAGATGATCAAACAGATGTCATTCGTCAAAGTCGTCACACCAGAATTGTACGACCGAGAAGGGTATCCAGTAGACGGTGGTCTCATGGACTTGCGCATGGGCGTCATTGACCCTGGCCTTAAGTGTAAGACATGCAACCTCAAACTCAAAGAATGTCCTGGTCATTTCGGTTATATCGAACTCGCGCGACCAGTCGTCCACGTCAAATTTATCCCAATCGTTTTGAACTTGCTTCGTTGCACATGCCGGGAATGCGGACGAACGCTTGTCGCTGGCGGCAAAGTCTCTGGCTTCATCGATGATCTTGACAAAGCAGAAGAAGAAGGCGGACTTGATTCACGACGAAGCAAAGTCAAAGATATTATCGCAAGCTACAAGACAGTCATGAAGTGCCCGCACTGTAATGCGAAGCAATATCCGATCGCTCTTGAAAAGCCGACGACGTTCATGGAGAACGACCGACGTATCACGCCGATCGAAGTCCGATCACGACTTGAAAAAATCCCAGACAACGATTTGCGTTTGTTCGGTATCAATCCAAAGTATGCTCGTCCTGAATGGATGATCATCACAATCATGGCAATCCCGCCAGTAACAATGCGTCCTTCAATCACGCTTGAAACCGGCGAGAGAAGCGAAGACGACTTGACTCACAAACTTGGTGATATTGTCCGAATCAACCAGCGATTGTTCGAGAACATCAACGCTGGCGCGCCAGAGATCATCATCGAAGACTTGTGGGATTTGTTGCAATATCATATCACGACATTCTTCGACAACGAAATTTCACAGGTTCCTCCTGCACGACACCGAAATGGACAGCCACTCAAGACCATCGCGTCGAGAATCAAATCCAAAGAAGGTCGTATCAGAAACAACCTTGCAGGTAAGAGAACAAACTTCAACGCACGAACAGTTGTCTCACCAGACCCGCAGTTGTCTATCAACGAAGTTGGTGTTCCGCAGATCGTCGCTGAAAAATTAACGATTCCAGAACGCGTCACTGAATGGAACATGAACTACATCAAAGATTTCATCAAGCGCGGTCCGAAAGCTTACCCTGGTTCGAACTATATCATCCGACCAGACGGAAAGAAGAAACGAATCACTGACGAGACTAAGGAAGCATTGCTCGAAGAGATCCAGCCAGGTTATGTCGTTGAGCGACACCTCATGGACGGCGACATCGCACTCTTCAACCGACAGCCATCATTGCACCGAATGTCGATGATGTGCCACCGAGTCCGAGTCTTGCCTGGTAAAACATTCCGTCTCAACCCAGCAGTCTGTCGACCATACAACGCAGACTTCGACGGCGACGAAATGAACTTGCACATCCCTCAGACTGAAGAATCCCGAGCAGAAGCAGAACTCTTGATGATGGTTGAGACACAATTGATCTCACCTGGTTATGGTTTGTCTGTTATCGGTTGCATGCAGGACGCAATCTCAGGAAATTTCGTATTGACAAGAGAAGGGTATTCACTTGACCGAAAACGTGCGATCGAATTGCTCTACCGCGTCGGTATCAGCGACTTCTCACGCCTCGGCGACTCAGCAATGGTCTCTGGCCGCGACATCTTCTCGTGCGTCCTTCCTGTCGATTTCAATTTCGAAGGAGCGAACAAAGCGAAGCAGAAAGTCGTCATCCGCGACGGTCAATTGCTCGAAGGTACTATCGACTCGGCAATCGTCGGCGGCGGTAAAGGTATCATGCTGCGAAAGATCCACAAAGATTATGGCAACTCCGAAGCTGCAGCGATGGTCAGTAAATTGGTCAAGCTTGGTATCGAGACGTTGCAAGATCGCGGATTCTCCGCGTCGATCGCAGACACAGACTTGCCGCAACAATATCGCGACGAGATTGCAGATGCGATTGTCACGGCGAACAAAGAAGTGCAACAGCTCATCGAAGCGAGCCGCAAAGGAATGCTTGACATTCTTCCAGGTCGCTCACAAGCTGAGACACTCGAACTTCGAATATTGGAAGTCCTCAACAAATCACGTAACAAATGCGGTGAAGTTGTCGCGAAAGCAGCAAACAAAGAGACAGCGATCCTCATCATGGCGGATTCTGGTGCACGTGGTAATATTATCAACCTCGCCCAGATGGTCTCGTCGGT
>CAZGJY010000082.1:0-4898 GCA_964525725.1 uncultured Methanosarcinales archaeon
TCACTGTCGACGCGCCGCTTGGTTGCAAAGGAAGCGCAAATTTCGCATATCCGATCGACCAACTTCCACTCTTGCCACGAGACAATGCGCTGCCATTCACAGACATCAAAGATTATTATGAGAAATATGTCGACTCCGCTGCAAGCTGGAAAGATATTGCAGACATCGTCGAATCGTCGAGCATTCCTATAATTCTCAAAGGAATCCTCCATGAGTTCGATGCTGATTACGCGATAAAAGCCGGAATAAAAGGGATCATCATCTCAAACCACGGCGGAAGACAGATGGACGGTGTCATCGGAACGCTTGATGCACTTGCAAAAATGCCACACATCGGCAGACGAAAAGAGATGGACGTATATCTCGACGGCGGAATCCGCAGCGGCGAAGATGCGTTCAAAGCGCTGGCGCTCGGCGCCAAAGCAGTCCTCATCGGTCGACCAGCATTGTACGGACTTTCTGTCAACGGCAAAGACGGACTTGTCGACGTGCTCGACATTCTCAACGACGAGCTCAAAGAGATCATGCATATGTCTGGCTGCGCAACGCTCGCAGATATCTCTCCAGAACGTATTCACGGGAAGCGACAGCATTCGTGGGGTATTTGAGAGGTAAAAAAATGAAACTGCTTGCGTTCATCAAAGCGATTCCCGATATGCCGCCAAAAGTTGGAGAAGACTATCCGACATCTTCGCAGCTTAAAGGTGTGATCGAGAGCGCATCGGAGATTAATCTCGAACTGAGATGTCTAAAGAATATAAGCATTTATGCGCCGAGCGAAAGGGGAGCATACAGCACTTCCGTTATTCTGGATGAATACTTCAAAGTGAAGAAAGATTTGCATTCACCAATGGCACTCTCAGTCACGCGTGCGCATTGCCCACCGTATATCGACGATTTTCCGCATCAATTATTTGTTTCTCTCAAAGATTCAGCAAACCATCTTGACGGCGCGATTGTAGTCTCGCCGACATTGCGCGCGCATATGCTCGGCAGAGAATCGATCGAGCCATCGGCAGTCGTCTATCCTCTCGACAAACCGTTCACGAAATATCATCCGCAAGTCCTCAATTTTGTCGCGCAGCGGGCTGTTGCTTATTTTCCGATGAAATTTGCTGGGGAGAAATGAAGCGATGAAACAAAACGCGATCTTCTTCTCTGGGCTGACTGTATTTTTGGGACTCGCAGCATATGGCACGCAAACCAGATACAAAGAATATGATCAGCAATTGTCTTCCGTGGCGTCAATACCTCATTTTTTGGAAACGAGAGACGTGTATCTGCGCGCGCAGACGCTCGAGAATCAAGCGCTTGAACTCAGCGGCACGCGCGAATTCTGGGTCGATCCAAAAATTCATCAACGTGCGACAGATTATTTTACGAAGTCAGCCGACACATATCGCGAATGCAACAGAATACTGCCGCGCAAAAAGTTCTCTCGACTCAAAGACGAATATGAATCTCTTGAAAGCTTAAGGACACATTATTGCTTAGACACCTTCTTTTTCGCAGCATTGTCAGCAGTATTCTCGACGCAAGCTGTTCCAAGAATGATTCCTGCAAAAAACAAAAAAGGTAAGGAGTAAGATCATGAAACAACTACCATCAGCAGACGTTTATCTGCAAGAATACGAATACTGGCCATGGGGAAAACTCATCAGGGATCTCATCAGCAAAGTCTCCGATTGCGCACCAAAGAATGGAACTGTGCTAGATGCAATCTGCGGACCTGGATATCTTCTTGGAAAAATAAAAGAGAACAGACCTGATCTTGATTGCACTGGATTTGATATTTCTCGACCATATATCCGGCACGCAGAAAAGTCATTCCCGGAAAATCATTATTTCGTCCAAGACGCATTGACGTGGCGACCGAAGAAAAAATACGACATCGTCCTCTGCACATCCGGAGTCCATCATATCTCGTACGACAGGCAAAGCGATCTCATCGCAAAGCTTGCAACGTCGACTAAAAAGAAAGGCAAGTGCATAATCGCCGATCCTATCATTGGATTCTACAACGATGAGAAAGGACGACAGCTCGCCGCAGCGAAATTTGGCCAGTGGAATCTTGCAACAGTCATCAAACGTGGCGCGCCGCCAGAGATAATCGCAACGGCGCTCGACGTGATGCATAACGACGTGATGGGAGAAGAATACAAAGATTCGTTGAGCCACTTATACTGCTTGTATAGAGATCACTTCAACAGAGTTTCATTCCGAGCGCACACAGGCTCGAAAAAAGCTGGCGGCGACTTCAGTTTCACCTGCACGCATGAAGATTTCTGGTGATTTGATACCGTCGATCGTGCTACTCAGGCATTCCTTCGCCAGTCTCGCAATACTGCTTGAGGCTGTTGAGGAAAAATCCCCAGTGCCAGTTGCAGATGCCATAGAAATCATTCATCGCAGCCCAGCCATCGTGCTCGAAGTCAACGACAATATCGCCGTCTTCGTCTCGCGAAAGAGAGATCGTCACTGTCGTGCCAAGCCAGTCTTGGTCAGGGAATGCTGACTCGACGCATTTCCACGCGACGGATTTGTTCTTCTCGAGTTTCGTTACCTCGAACAAATTATGCTTGCCGTCGGCGAATCCAAAACGCAGCCGGCCGCCGACCGAATAAATGCCAGTCGTGTCTGACGTCCACCATTCTTTCACGCCGGCAATCGTCGATATTGCTGAGTATACTTTGTCGATCGGCGCGCTGATCCAGAATCGGTGTTTTATTTTCGTCATGGTGATTGAATGCCTCTTGCTTTCGTTTGGAAATGATTGCGCCGCTTATATTTTTTATCAATCAGCGCTCAAAGCCGCCGCAAAACATCATCGTCGAGACCCGAGCCAAACTTTTATAAACCGCCCGTTGTTCCACGATACTATTCAAGCGATATATCGGTGCAACGGCGCAAAACGTCGGATGTGCTTGTATAAACGGGAGATGGATTTTTCTATTTCCAATCTTGATAAGAAAATAAACGTGCTATGGCGCGGAGAATTTCCACTCCAGTGCGAATTTTAAATTCGCGCTGCAGCCCAGACTTTGTCTGGTCTGGTCCCTCGTGGAGCGAGCGTCGGCAAGTCTGCATGAATCGACTTGCCTCCGAATAAGTCTCCAAGGCGCCATAGTCAACTAAGGTAATCACAAAATGGCACGAATGTATTCCCACAACAAGGGACGCAGCGCATCAAAGCGCCCAGAACAGACAGTTGTCCCGTCATGGACGACGTACAAAGCACCAGAAGTCGAAGCGCTCGTCGCAAAGCTTGCGAAAGAGAAATTGACGACAAGCCAGATCGGCCTCAAGCTGCGAGACTCCTACGGAATCCCGTCAGTCAAGACGATCACCGGCAAGCGAGTGAACGAAGTCCTCATCGAGAAGAAACTCAACAAGTCTATTCCGCAGGATCTCATCGACGCGATCGCAAAAGCGATCAAGATCCAGAAACACATCGAGAACAACAATCCAGACAAGACAGCGAAGCGCGGCTTGACATTGGCACAATCACGAATTGGCCGACTTGTCAAATATTACAAGCGCGTCGGCAAGCTTGACGCAGAATGGAAGTTCGATCCTGAGAAAGCAGGTATGTATCTCGAATAAGCATACAGCTTACTTTTTTATTTTCTCATTTTTTCTTTCAAAAAAAGAGCAACCGAAAACAATGGCGCTCATTATAGTACACCCATTCTGTGCAGCAACAAAAGGCTCAGTTAGTATTAAACCCCTGACAGGCACAGATTATATACAAGCCCTCATCAGAAATATTAATGAGCACAAAGATGTTGCATTATATGACGCTTGCTTTATTGAATCCACGCTGGAACTATTTGCAAAATATGGCATCACAAGACCAATGACTCGTTTTAGCACAAAAACACCAAATGTTGGCTTTCTGTCAATTGAAGAAGAAATGAGAGAAATCGCTTGGCTCAAAACTCTTGACACAAAAGAGATTGTTTGCGCTGGCGGATATGTGCTCAGAAATAATCCAGAAGCAATCAGTCGCGAAGGTAATCCACGTGATGGTTGCTTAGAAATGGTCATTAACCGGTTACAATATCGTGGCTTTTGCTGCAGAATCGATACAGACGCAGCATTCACGTGGCAATAATTCAGTGGCTGCACAATTTGTTCAATTGTTGCTTAATTGCATCCCGATGCTAATTGTCAATTCAACTTGACAGAACTTATTCTTTTATACGTCGGTCCCTCTGCACGCAGAACACTTTCATATAACGCCAGTTCATTCACGCGCCAAGAAAATGGTTCGACTATTAGGGACTGCAGATGATTCGCATATTCCATTCCAATGATTTCGTGCTTCACTCGACCAAGCGTGATGTGCGGCGCGAATACAGAGCGCGATGTTTCGAGATCCGGAAAAAGATTCTGCAATTTTATCGCAAGTTGATTGAGGATTTTATTATACTGCACGCCGACAAAAATCGTGCGCAACCGATTCCAGTTGGAGAAAGCACCAAGCTTTGTCTCAAGCTTGAGATTGAACGCCGGACAGACAATTTTCTTGAGCTGCTGCTGGATGATCATCATATCTGCCGGCGACACATCGCCGAAGTACGAGAGCGTGATATGGAAATGCTCGCTGAGTTTGACGGATGGATGAGCGACTTCTCTCTGCAGTGCAGAAAGCTGCACAACTATATCGCTCGGCACATCAATCGCAAGAAACAATCTCATAGCAAAATCCAAGGGGGTATTGTTCGCATTATACAATGAAACTTATACTGAAAAATAAAAATGAAAATGAGAATGAGAATGAAACTCATGTGCGGCCATTCGTAAGCGATCATGCCGAGCAGCACCACCGCGCCGACCACCCAAAGCCAGGGCGAAAGAACCGTCACGATCCGCCCTCCGTCCAGGAACCCGATCGG
>CAZGJY010000083.1:0-4858 GCA_964525725.1 uncultured Methanosarcinales archaeon
CGCTGCAGACCGACTGTAGGATTGACATCGATGAAAACTGCTTTGGGCTCAAAAACTTCAGCGACGACAACGCATCTGATTGGTCCTTTGAAGTACGCAGTCCGCATGAATGGCTGACCCGCCCGTTCTCCACCCAATCGA
The DNA here is from genome assembly GCA_964525725.1 of uncultured Methanosarcinales archaeon. Classification (GTDB taxonomy): domain Archaea; phylum Nanobdellota; class Nanobdellia; order Woesearchaeales; family DATGWN01; genus DATGWN01. The sequence continues at coordinate 142 of CAZGJY010000083.1, forward strand.
GCACCGAATTGACGAGGGTTCTTACTCGAATAAAGCGTCGGTGTTTGTAGAGTGAAATTATTGTCTTCCAAATAAGAGACCAACTCTTTGACATCAGATTGCCCGCTCATTTCTGTTCATTTCTCTTTACATATTTCACAGTCGCAAGATTTGTATTCGCTTGTGAAACGAGCTCTGATTGCTCCGAAGATGTCAGGCGAGATGAATTCTGTCCTACGAATTCAAGTCCCACAAGAGTATATCGTGCAAGTTCTGGTTTGATAAAATTGTGCAACGACTCATGCAGGATCACGGTGTCATTTGCAAATATTGTTCGATATTTGACATGCGTGATCGAATCCCAGTCATTGCTCATGATTTTTTTGGCAACACCATAATTCGTTGCGAAAAAAAGAAACCGTTCAACGTTTGTCGTTGGCTGCGCACGCGCAAGCTTGACGTGGCTGACATCGACTTCATAACATGATGATTGTGTATACGATTGCGCATGAAACTCTGCAACAACATCGCTTTTAGCAATATGTGCAGTCAGCAAGCCAATTGTTTGTACAGCAACTCCTGAAAAAAGCCCGACGATGCCCCACAAATAACGTCCGCCGCTCGATGGATTTATGCTTTCCTTACGTTTCCCATGCTCGTAACCAGCCCAAGACAGTCCTACCGCCGGACTGACTGCAGTTGCAGCAATTTGACAGAGGGATTTTTTGTTCATCACCTTGCGAGTACTACTGAGTGGTATTTAAATTTGCTCAAAATAGAATATACAGATAAAATGCAGATAATAACAAACACGCAGATTAAACGACGATTTAAATAGAAGAAATTCATCCTAGCTGCATCCAAGCAACAGCAGCGCCGCAGCAAAGCACATGACATTTTCATCTCTCCCAAAAATAGGAAAAGACAACGGCGTCATGACGCCAGTTCAGCCAAAGTCTCCGTTCTTCCTCGCGCCGATGGAAGCAGTCAACTGCGCAAGCTTTCGTCTGCTCTGCAAACGTCGCGGCGCAGCGCTCGTCTACACTGATATGATCGACGCAGACAAATTCAAAGAGTATGCTGACGCGCATGGCGGCGCAGACACGCCACAAGGCGCGCAAGCGGCGATCGATCATTACATCAATCCACAAGATGGACGAGCGAATGGAACTGACACAACAAAAAACGAATATCTGAATGAATACCCATTAGTCATCCAGCTCGGCGGTGCAAACATCCCGAATCTTCTCTACACGATAAAACACGTCGAGCCGATCGCGACAATCATCGACCTCAACATCGGCTGCCCGCTTCCGTACATGCTCGCGAAAAAAGGCGGCGTCTATCTTTCAAAACATCCCGATCAGCTCAAGAAAGTCATCAGTGCGATGCGCGCAGCGATCACAAAGATTCCATTCACCGTGAAGATCCGCGCCGGTTGGGACGAAGATTCTATCAACGCAGTCGAAGTCGCTCAATTGCTCGAGTCGCTCGGCGTCGACGCCGTCGGCATCCACGCGCGCACACGCGCGCAAGGCTATCGTGACCGTGCAGACTGGCAGCTTGCAAGAAAAATAAAAGAAGCGATTAAAATCCCACTCATCCTCTCTGGCGACGTCACAAATGTCTACATGGCATATATGGGATTTGCCCACACAAAATGCGATTACATCATGGTCGCGCGCGGCGCGCAGAATAATCCGTCCGTCTTCACACATCTTAACGAATGGTACAAAACTGCCGACAAAAAAGACATTCCGCTGCAACCGCAAACAACATATGATAAAAACGCTGCCGACGCGCTCGCAGACTTTTCAGAATTCCTCAAACTCTACAAAACGCAAGAAAAACGCTATCGACTCTCTGAGCTCAAAGACCACGCACTCTGGACAGCACGAGAATGCCAGCACGCAGCAAACGTCAAGCAAGCAATCATCAACGCAAAAGACGCGATGGAATTGCTCGCAATAATCAGCGAACTTGAATTTTAGGAAAGCTTATAATCCAAATCGGTATAGTTATTGATGCATAATGCAAACATGTAGACCATGACGACACTTTCGACATTGATCATTGAATTTGCTGAGAAAATCGCGCAGGCTCAGACAATGTTCGAACAGCGCTTTATTACAAATGCAGGCGATCAATTAAATCCAAAGTCTAATGAAGAAATATACACTCAAGAATCGGCTTTAGTCAAGCACTTTGAACCTGAGTTTGCCAGACAATTAAAAACGCTTGGAGTAACATTCGGAAAACTTAAAGAAATAAGCGATGAATGTGGCGGCATAAATGATATTCTCACTTCAGAATTGTTGCGGCATCTAGGTCCGAGAGACAAACGACACGACTTTGCAGTCCACGAAACGCTGGCGATGCATTGCTGGACTATTCTTAATGATCTTATTCAGATTGACGCACTAGATGAAGTCACAAAAGAAGCGATTAGACAACTTCGCAAAGGCTGACTAATCTGTTAATCAGGTTAATCTCTTTTTCCAAAAGCACTCTTAGTAATCCTCGTCAAAAACCTTTATAAACAAACAAACGAGAAAAGGCTGCAAATGGCAAGAAAAAAAAGGGGAGCAGCTTCTTCGTCATCTTCCAAGCGAACATCGTCTCGCGCAACAACAGTTGCATCGCTGCAGCTGAGCAAACTCACGAATGCAGTCTCGCGCATTGAAAAGCAGCAGTCAGAAATTCTTGCGAACCAGAGAAAACAATTCCTCAAGATAAACGAATCCGAAGAAAAAATCGAAGAAGACATCGTCGAAGCAGAAGAAAGCTTGCCGGCGATGAATGAGAAACAGGAAATCTCCGAAATAAAACGTCTCGAAGCCGATCTCAAAAAAGACACACAGACAAGCCCGCTGCGTCGCATCACATATCGCGACGTCACCAAAGGTCTCGTCGGGGCATTCATCGCAGTCGTCAATCAATTCGCGTTCGCGAGCGGTTTCCAGATTGCCGAGCACTATTCAATCTTGCAATCATCGCTTCTTCTCGTCACATCATTCATGATAATTGTCCTCTTCATCTACTACACCGGCTTTCGAAAAGTCGACGACAAATTCGTATTTCGATTCCTTCCTCTGCGCGCCGGCATCCTCTATATTGTCTCAATCTTCGTCTCAGCAATAATCCCATTCGCATTCAAGACACTCACACCTGACATGCCGTTCTCCGTCATATACGGAACAATCGCAAGCATCAGCATACTCGCAGTCCTCGGTGCAGGAACAGCTGACTTGATAGGAAAGGCATAATAAGATGAACCCTGAACACAAACTGATCGTGCATAAGATATTGCATGAGGAAATGACGCTCGAAGAGTTGACGGAGAACTTCATCATTCTTCTCCAGAAAACAATCCTGCCATTCATCAAGAAGCTTGAAGATATGTACTATTCGCGCGTCGATCTCACGCTCGAAGAGCAGACACATCTCCAAGAGCTCAAAGATGTCGTCGTCAGATACTTACATTTTGAGGAGCGCGTCCTCTTACGCATCCACAGCAACAAACTCGTCACATATCTCGACGAAGAACTCTCAGACGTCAAGAAAATAACGCACGATGTACGTAGCCTTGACATCGACGGTCTCGAGCACGATTTCGAAGATCTGCTTGTCATTCTTGAAAGTATCAACGCAAGACTGCAACATATTCTTGCGTTGCAGAAGCAGCAGCATACACAAACAGTTTCAACGCACAAGTGTCAGTAAGTTTTCTGGTTTTTTCTGATCGACAATCTTCTCCGCGATCAATTCAGAAAGCGCGGCATTATATTTTTTCTGTGGAGAAAGTGCGACAAACTGAGCCTGCGTGATTGACTTATCTTTTGCCGCAATAAGCAATCTGAGAATCTGTCCGCGATACCAGCGATTCGACTCATGGAACTTCGATTGCTTCACAATTTTAAGAGAAGGGATTGTGCGAGCGCCGCCAACATACCATTTACAGAAATCTGCGTACGGATACACCGACATGGTCGATGCATCACCAGTCTGCACTCGAGTCTGCGAAGAAACCAGAGCCTCGCGATCCGAATAATATCGCGATGAGATATCCATGAGTGCGTTGTAGAAGTCACGTGCGCGATCTTTCGGGACAGTCGCAGCGACGAGCGCGACTATCTCTTTCTCTTCGACGCCAAAAACACGATTGTATATTTTCTTGATGTTCGCATCGATGACGATTACGGGCTGATTGTAAGCGAACGCACAGACTGCGCCGGCAGTATATGGTCCAAGCCCCGGCAGCTCCAGCAGCTGCTCATAATTCTGCGGAAGGGCGCCATCGTATTTCTCGACAACGACCTTTGCCATCTGCTGCAAGAACTTTGCGCGGCGATTGTAACCAAGACCGATCCATACTTCAAGAACATCGCCAAGCGACGCTGCCGCAAGACTGTTTATTGTCGGGAATCGTGCAAGAAATGTATTATATTTAGGGATGACGCGCGACACTTGTGTCTGCTGCAGCATCATTTCGCTGACGAGAATTTGGTATGGATCCGTCGTCTTGCGCCATGGCAAGTCACGACCATATTTTTCATACCAAAGAAGTGTCTGCTTGACAAATTCGCCGTTCAAATCTGCATTATCCTTATTCTTTGAGATATTTCTTGTACTCATCTTTGATCGCGTAATCAGGACCGCCGGAAAGTTCAGTGTGCGTGAACGATCGTCGTTTTCCTTCGAGCCATCGATAGACGTGCGTATGCTGTGAGCCTTCGAG
>CAZGJY010000084.1:0-4844 GCA_964525725.1 uncultured Methanosarcinales archaeon
TGGTATAAAGCTCTTCAGATAATTGCAACTCATCTGTCCCGAGGTATTCTGCCGTCGAATTTGGCGGAAATGAATAAAACCACGCAGTCTTGTTACTACCTTGTCTCAAAAAGTGATGATAAAAATATAGTGCAGAGTATTCAATCATCCTGTTTGCAGGTTCTTGCACTATCTTTCAATCCGCTTTTTGTAGAAATCTTGCAAGATGAAGTTAAATTAAGCAAAACCGAAGATTTTGGACAAAAGTTTAAAAATTGGATATTTTCAGGTGCACTCGTGCATTTTGAAAAAGTACTTCTAAATCTTCAACTATCTTTACCTCACAAAAAAATGCTAGTCATGTCTGAGATTAGACAAACTGCGATAGGTAGTTATGACACTTGGAAGCAAAGCTATAAAGAATTATATGCTATTCTTTCAAAAAGAGAATTTAAGTTATAGTGAGAGACTACTCAGCAAATGATTAGAACTTAGGTTGAGCGGGAACAGGAGGTATTATGTTCAAAACAAAGTTTAATTCGTCTTTATAATGGTCAAACAATGCGTAAGGTATATCTTTACACTTTATCACTTCAGTAGCACACATAGTCGGAATCTTTTCATGCAACTTATGGTCTGGCTTTTTCGATTCTTCAGTAATAAGAGCAACTTGTACACTTTTTGACTTCAAGTGCTTGCAATATAACACTAGATATGGATCAGCAGATTCTTCAAATTGTTGTCTTGCAAGATTAATCTTGATTGCATCGTTACCCAGTATTTGTTCTTTTGCAGGTAAGTAGTATTTTGCACTGAATGCAGGAACTTGCCCAACGAGTGCTTTTGTATCGATAATTTTATTCTTAATTGACGTTTTGAATGTAATTATATCAGGAGTTCTATTTTGAAGTTCAGCGAAAACTTTGTCGATTACCATAATTTCATCAGATAGTATCTTGTCAACAAGGAATTTAGTAAGTTTAGTATGAACTGCCTTTGAATTTGCAGAATCAAATCGATAGTAGCGTAAAAAAGCTATAAGACTGCAAGTATCCACGACGAGTTTTCTCATCAATTTGCCTCCTTTTCTTTTTCTATCGAGTATACTTCACGTTCGAAATTCTCAGGCTTTATCTTTAGATACTGACATAAACGTGTTTCATCAATATTACCTTCAAAATAATTAGTTGTTACTATTTCTTTAAATAATCCAGAAGGAATTGCCTTTTGTCCGAATCCCGGAAGTTCTTTACCTTGGTCAATCAAATGCTGGCGCTTATCTGCAGCCTCTTGCTTTCTTTCAGTTTGAGCACGCGTAATAGCAGCGTCAATTTCAGCAATAATCTTCTTATAATCTGCACCACTAATTCTATTGAATATCTTTAAGTGAGTGTACAATGCTTTCCTACTCAAGAAAGTTTTTTTGTAGAGCTCGGAAATAATAGCTTCCGCAAAATTATTAGAGGAATCTGCATTAACAATTTTATCCAGTGCATCAGTAAAGTCTCCTATGAGGAAATAGTAGGTAAAATCATTACACCAATTCTCAATAGCACTCGCATTATCTTGTGCCGCATCAATAGGTTCGTCAATCTCTTCAATATTAAGGAGATAATGAGCAAATTCGTGCACTAAAGTAAATATTTCTCTTCGAGTATATCTTTGGTTTTTTATTGCTATAAAATTAGGATGCATAAAGAAGCCATTGAATATTGCTGGCCGTTTTACATTCCAGTTTTCTATAAACTCAAAAATAAAGATATTAAAACTCTCTAAAACTTTGATTAAATTTTTTAAATATTGCACGTCGCTTTCAGGATCTTTGATAAGCTTTTGAGACTTTAATATGTTTTGGCGCTCAAAGACTATCCTTCTAACTTGAGTAGATGTTGTTTTAGGATCATTCTTGATTGAAAACGTTGCCAGAATGCGCTTTGGTTCGAAATTAATATATTGGCATAGTAAAGCAATTTCTTTTTTTTTTGTCTCAAATTCATCTATCGTTTTTTTGGACTTAAAGTCTAGTTGAGAATTGAAACTCTCCTTTCTAAAAAAGATACTCATTTTTTTCTTTTCAGGAAGTTCATGCAAAGATAAATACCAACTTATCCCTTTTTCAAAAATCTTGTCAATTGCTGCCAAATGGTTCAAAAGTATAGGTTGTTTGTTTGCTAAAATTGCAGTTAAGCTCTCAGCCGTCAAGATTGCGTTTTTTCTATTGGCATTAATGAGATTCAAAAAGTCGCTATGGGATAAACCGTATTGCTCTAAAAGAAACTTTAACCTACTTGGATTAACGGTAACAAGAGGATTCTTATCTAATTCCATATTAAGCAATATCATAGTAAAGATGCGCGATTCTTCTTTTTAAATGTTCCGCAAGCCCTCGTCGACTGGCTCATGACCTATTGGGTCAATGTTGGCATGTATGTAAAGTAATATTTACAAAAAATACTCATCATTTGAATTACATAACCTACGTAAGTAATAGGAATAATCCAGCCTACTCCAAATGAAAGATGGAATAAGCCACTTATCCACCAAGCAGCATACGCCACAAAGTATGCTCCAAAGAAGCTAAGGTATCCTGACATTAATGAAACGGTTAACAGCTCCGCATTCAATATTTTGTGCTCACGATCATTATGATGCTCATTAGCATCACTAGGTTTTCTCCTCATTGCTTCAGTTGCCACATATACGCTTACAGAAACAAAGAAAATAGGACTTGTTGTTGCTAAAATATTTCTCATTATTAACCAAACAGAAGATGCATCCAAGGTATTTGGAAAAATAGAAAAGATGCAATATGGAGCAAGAATAGAAAACACTATCACTAAGTAACGAAGAATTGTACTGTCTTTATTTTGAGAAATGATCTCAAAAGACTTAATCGCTATTTGCTCAGGTTTATCTAAGACCTTGTCAACTACTCCCGCCATATTCATTAATGGTGCGCGATTAATATTTAACACTATGTTAAATTCCACCCCGCTCTCAAAGTTCCATCACTTTGAAAATCGACACTTGGCGTCCCGCTCGCACAATTTGTGTACTCATATCGTGAAAATAGGATAAACTAACTTTCTCCGAGAATGTGCATACAGAAGTAAAATTGAATGTACTGGATTAGAGACCTGAGTCAACTGGCGTCCTGCAAGCCCAGTTTACCTTTCAGGTGCAAAATCGCGCCCATGGGAAGGTGTCCACTTATTCGTGACATTCTCATGTGTTTGAACAATGAAAACTTATTTGAATGAAATATACGACTTAAATCTCCTATTAAATGAAAAATAGAATACACATTTGGGATAAATCTATTTCTTCAAGTACGTTCTATATTATTTATGCCCTACATATCCCAGTTATTATACTATTTTTTATTTTGCTAAATGACGTTTATAATTATATTCCAGTGCTCGCAGGTTCTATAGGCGTCCCGTTATATTATCTGTTTATGTTACCAATGTCTACTTTTTTTTATAATATCGCACCTATAAGAATATTTCCTCAAAGCCTCGAAACTGTCCCAATAAATGCAAATTCATTTTTATCGATGACTATGTTCTATATTATTTTAGGAGGAGTTTTATTGTTTTTATTACGTAAAAAAGATAAGAAAGTAAAAACATTAATCATTTCTATAATATTGACTTGGCTCTCAATAACATTACTTTCTTTTCTTTTGTTTGGTTCACAAATGGCCGAATAAATCTAGGAATAACATTATTTTATTAATTAGACTAATGCAAATACGCCATTAACAAAAAACACTTCGCTCGGAGAAAAACTTAATAAGCATTTGTCGATAATAGCAATATATGAAAAAAGTGGCTAAAGCAAAAACAATCAAATCATCATCTAAACCTCGAATCCATTCTGTGAGTTTTGCACACGTCTATCCTTATTACATCGCCAAGGCAGAGAAAAAAGGACGCACGAAAGCGGAAGTCGATGCAATCATCCGTTGGCTGACAGGGTATACACAGAAGCAGTTCGAAGCGCAGTTGAAAAATAAAACGAACTTTGAAGATTTCTATGGCAAAGCAAAGCTCAACCCAAAACGGAAATTAATCACCGGAGTAGTTTGCGGCGTGCGAGTGGAAAACATCAAAGACCCATTCACACGAGAATTTCGCTATTTAGATAAGCTCGTTGATGAATTAGCAAAGGGAAAGGCAATCAAGCAGATTTTGCGTTCGGCAAAATAAATTTTCCTGACGTATGTTCACTTACCGCAGTATCTGAGAAAGCCTATCGCCAGCGTCATAAGCATCTGATGCGCTGACCATTCCAACTGAAAGTCGCAGCATATTCTCATATCTTGCAATAGGATCTATTCCTGGAGGAGTAAAACTGTGGATTGAAAGCAAGGGAATATCTGCTGCTCTTGCCTGCTCTAAAACATCTAATACTTCAAAGCCACGAGGCAGCTCTAAGAGCGAAGTGATTTGTGTATCAGCACTTTGCAAGTATGAGACGTCTGCCCCAAACAGACCTTCTCGGAGCGCGGCATTGCGCTTTTTTATTTCAGAAAGACACGGACGAGTCGATGTTTGATATATCATCTCTAGTAATTTTGCGGGCGCTTGTTTCGACGTTGTAACACCAGCTTTTTTCCCTTTGGGCGACAAAACATATGAGAAATTCTGCAGGCCAAGTCCGAAACGGTGCGAGAAACCTTCAATGACGTAAGGCTGCGCGAAATGGATGCCCAGTGATTCACGATCATTGAGCGGTTGATTACCACGCAATACCTCATCAATTATGATTGTGACGCCATGCTTTTGAGCGATTTTGTCCATCGCAACGCAATGCTCGCGCTCAATTTTGTAGCCCCAGGGATTCTGTGGATTAGTCAAGAG
>CAZGJY010000085.1:0-4834 GCA_964525725.1 uncultured Methanosarcinales archaeon
ACTGCAGCGCAGCTGCAGTATAATTATCTCGAGCATCATCTGCTCTCGCTCATCTCCTATAATTCTGGTCCGTCGACAAAACTCTTGCCGCCGACAAGCGCAACGACATATGATTATGTCTCGACGGTATTCTGGCTCAAGAGCCACGTACAGAAGGAGATCCAAGATTTGCTTGTCGCATATGTTCCAGGTCTGCGCGTCGCGAACGCGAAAAATTTCGAATCGGTCACATACGATAACGCAGGCATCAGCGACTCGACGAATCGTGCAATGCAGCGTGTCTACAATAATATGATTCTCCCGATCAACAGTACAGACACATCGAATACGTCGCTCAACAACCGTTTTGATGTATCGTTCGAATATCTTGGCTGGCCGATCTATTTCAACGTCAACAGCAACGGTGACATCATCAAACCAAATTCGTTGTCGGTGAGCGATTTCCTCTTCGGCTTCCAACAATATGATACATATTATGACGTCACATATCCAGTCCGAGTCGTTCTTCGAGATGATACGGCGCGAAACGGCGCAGGCTATACGTTCGCATTCGGATTGCAAGGCAATGTTCGCGGCAACGCACCGCTCGACGAGAATTATACGTTGAACACCGGCACTGCCGGCGGAAAATCTCCTGCGCAGAGCGGAACATTTGTCTGCGATCCTGACCAGTTCAACAGCGGCACGACAAGTTTGCACGTTGTCGATAATGTGACATCCGCACCAGTTTCCGATGTCCAGCTCACATATTCGTGCGGCGAAGAAAGCTGCAACGTCGGCGCGACAGATGCGAATGGACAATGGTCGGGAAAACTTCCGATCTGCGGCGGCGGCGTGATGACGCTCGCAAAAGATGAATCGTATGGTCAACGAGCGCTTGTCGTCTCGACAAATCTTGATACGCCGCTCGCGCTTGGCAATGTCGCGATCCAACCATATCGCATGCTCTTTGGCGCCGTCGAGAAAAAGATGGTCGAGAAACAGCCGAACGGTGATTGGCAATTCGTCAACGCAGCAGTGCCGCTCAATTCATCAGAGTATGCAGTTGTCTCGTACACTCAGATTGATCCGGCGTTCGGCGTCGATCCGGTCAGCGGTTCATTCGTCTATTATGGTTCGAGCGGCTCAGACAACGACACGCTCATCAAACTCGTGCCAGGAACATATGAAGTGACGGTGCAGACAATCCTCAACCAACCACTCATCATTCCGCAGCAGACGCGAAAGAAGAAAATCACTCCATTCAATTCCGTCAGCTTCACGATTCCCGAAGTCGACTTCGACCAATTCCCGAGCGGTTCGCTCGAGCTCAATGGATCACGAGGGTATTGGACTGTTTCTGCGAGCGACGTCGACTCGCAGAATGGCGCCGCAGCAAATGATGCAGTCACATTCTATGCGCTCGCGCCAGATATTCCTGCAATCCCACAAGACAAACGTGTCGTCGAGGATTTACAGATTCTCAATTCCGCGGAGTCATTCATGACGTCGAACTATCATGCTCTCCTTCCACAGTTCGGATCATCTACGACATTGCCGCAGCCACAAAATGCAAACAGCAATGCGCAGACACCGACGCCAATAATTTCGCTGCAGACATTGGCACTCAGTCCAATCACGCCGGGTTCAACAGTCCAAGTCGTTGTTTCTATCCTCGGCGATGAAAGCAATGATGCGACGAACGCGATAAAGAGTGTCGCAGTCGTACAGCCGAGCGTCGCACCGCCGCAACAATACACAAGCTCGAATATCAATGTCCACATTCCAAATACTGCGTCAGGAACGACAAAAATATCTCTGGTCTTCACGCTCACAGATGGAACGCAAATGACAGCAAGCACGACAGTGGATGTCGAAAGTGCAAGTCCACTCGCTGATCTTTCGCTCGCCGTGAATACTGAGCCTGCAGGAACTGCAAGCGCAAATCCGAATGTTGCGCAACCGCTCATATTGAGCAAAAAAACATTGCCAGCCTCGGGAATTGTCCCGATAAAAATCGTCGCAACTTATGCCGACGGAACAACACAAGATGTCACGCAGGACGAATCAATCTCAGTCGGAACGATCGGCATGACTGACCCTGATGCAATATTCACGATCAGCGACGGCTATTTGCATGTCACCGGTATCGGCTCGGCAAATATCACTGCGCAGTTCGGCAATCAATCGCTTGATGTGCCGATCACAATCACGCAATAGGTATTGCGATGACTGCAAACTTGCAAGCTAATAATCAATCATAATTTGTTCATTTTTCACTAAGGTTAATAAAGAAATGACGCAGAAATCGACTGGAATGTTCGGGAAGTCAGGGATTGTCAAGACGCTCAAGAGTAGACTTGATTCGTTGGATTTATTGGATGCGAATACTTTGCAGCGCAAGTATATCCAGATGATCGCTCTTCTCATGATTCTGCTTGTCATCTCGTTGCCATTCACATTCGCTGCGCAAGTCAGCAGTGTTTCTGCAGTCGGTTCGATTAATGCTGGCAATGTCGTGAAGCAAGGCGATCAAGTGACGGTCACTGCGAATATTTCTGCAGCTGCTGGCGAGACAATCGATCCTACCGCGCTTGCGCAAGAACTGAGCGTCGGCACGAAGTATGTTTTCTCTTCGTGTGTGCCGTCATTGCAGACGGGTCAGTTTACGTGCACAGTTGCATTTACTCTGGATAGCTCTTTAGGCTCGGCAAAAGTAAATTATGACGTCAATCTCTATGATAGTGCACAACGTACCAATCTTGTCAGCTCTAAATCAAATTCGTTCTATATAGATAGTGTTGCGCCAATCCCTACTATTTCGTCCGTCCAGCAATTTGGAACAACAGTTGTTGTCTCGATGGGAGCAACAGATACTGCGATCGCCGGCGATACTTCGAGCTGTTCGGGCATCGCGGGCATCAGTCTCTTATGGCGCGGCGGCGGCTCTGCTGACCAACCGATCCCATTCACGTTGTTGCCGTCGGCTGTCGGCAGTTGCAGCGTGACGAATACGACGAGCATAGACATTTCTTCGTTGCCGAGCGGGGTGCGCAGCCTTTGCATGGTCGCGACAGATCTTGCAGGCAATGCAAACACTGTCTGTCAATCGCTCTTTCTAGATACAAGCAAGCCGGCACTATCGAATGTGCAATTCTCGACGCAATTTGGCCCGACGAATTATATCGGTCCGGGCATTGGCACCGGAGTCATGGTCACATTCAATGCATCTAATGCAAACTCAGGTTCGTATACCGTCAGCGTCGATGGAACTGACGAGGGTCCAGTCACTTGTGATGTGACTGGTTTGTGCAAGACGCAGCCATTCTTGCTTTCAGCGGCAAAAACATATTCTGTGAATGTGTCCGCACGCACGAGTCTTGGTGTCGCCGCAAGCAATGTGGCATCGCTTGCGATCCAGACTGATTCAACTCCTCCTGCATTCTCGTCGTTGCAATCTGATGTCGGCTCTGTCGATTCATCCGGCCGTGTTTATTTCTCGCCGGGTCATTCACTCACTGCACATTTCGTCGAGAACGGTGCAGGCATGGCTGGCAAACACGCAATCCTCGCTTTGGGCTCGACAACAATTGGTGCGCCGAACAATTGCACACAATCATTGGGCGGCACCGGCAACGGATGGGATTGCGTATGGAATTCCGTCAATTTTGCTCCTCTGCCGCCACAAGGAAATCTGACTGCGACAATCACCGGAGTCTCTGACGATCTTGGAAATAAATTAATGACTCCTGCGGCTGCGACACTTTTCTATGATGATGTTGCGCCGCAATATGATATTTCGACGCTCAATGTCACGTCGGTCGGATCACCATCTATCAGCGGCGTGTTTTTCTCCGGCGCAATCATGAATATTATTTTCAATGCGAGCGATAGTTCGCCGCTCTCTGTCGTTGGCAACTTTTCTTCGTTCGCGCCGTCGGTGAATACATCGAGTGGTACTTGCGCGAATGGATTTTGCGTGCTCCAATCGCCGCAGCTCGGGATTGGTCCGGCAACAGGATCCGTCAAGTTGATGCTTATCGATGCGCTTGGAAACAATGTTTCATTCTCGACGCCATCGTATGAACTGCTGCTCACGTCGCTCAATGGAAGCGTCGGCAATTTCTCTCATTCGCTCACATTGACGCCGAGCTCGCTTGAGCTCACGACATTCCCATACATCAACGAGCACGCATATGCACAGATTAACGTGCATGGTATTGGCTCCGCTGTACCGCTTTCCATGGCACTTGAGAAATGCAGAAATATTCCGACTGATATTATCAATACGACTGGTGGCGTCATCAGCACATCGTCTGGCGTCGGAGATTATGCTCTCCTCAATTCTGCGCCGACTGTTTCGATCGTCAATGCGAGCCAGCTCATGCTTGGCTTCACGTTCAAAGCGACGCCGGTCAATCAATCGAATGTGCAATTCCTCTGTGACGTCGATGTTTCTGGACGAATCGGCGATACCTTCATTCCACAAGAAGTCGAGACTGTGCTTGTCAATTTCTCGACGTATAGTTTGTCCGTCGGCGACCTTGGTGCAAACTATCAAGCGAAGCTTGACGCGCAGATCGCGAAAGCGAAGAGCGGCATTGGCAGCAAGCTTGCGACGTTCGAGAAATTGTTCGACATTGCGACAAAGCTTTGCCATTTGTGGCAAGTACTCAGTCTTGTTTGGAACACTGTTCAAACAATCGGTGTTTTCGGCGCAAAAGACGTGGGTGGGCATCTCAAAGCGAGTATTTGGACAAATCCTATTGGCTGGGCCTTGGACTTTGCTGGAGGCAACATCTGTGGAGTTTCTGATGTAGCGCAGGTTACAACTGACACGACGAGTACTGGTATT
>CAZGJY010000086.1:0-4736 GCA_964525725.1 uncultured Methanosarcinales archaeon
AAGCCCGTTGTATTTTTTGTCAGATGTAGGGCTTGACTGTGATTGCTGCGCAGAGACTTGGTGGAAAGTTGCTGTTTTGGGCGCATTTGCTGAGTTTGTATGATTCGCTTGATTCGCAGAACTCGCAGGTCTTATCGTTGGAGAATGTGGTGCTTGGGTCATCGCGGATGGTGGGATTGGCATTTTTCTTATAAATATATGTGAAAAATCTCTCTTGCTCACTGATTTGCTTTAGGATGATTTACAGAAAGTATACACTTTGCTATTTCTTGTATGCAAAGTCCCAATGGAGGATATCCACGAAAACAATATGGTTCTTATTCAAGTCTACGTGGAACAGCAATATGAAATTATCTGTCAGATGTATTCTTTTGTATTCATTTTGCGGCGATTTAAGATTTTTATAGACGCTGATCGTTATGTTATCCCGTGAAATGACTTCTTGTGTTTTCTTGAAGAAAATGGTCGCAAGGACTGGATCTTTATTCGCCAGCTTTTTTGTTTTTTTAAGCAATTTTTTTGATAATTCGTAAGAAAACATCTATTTCATACCGAGGTGTTTTTTCAGATGCGCCGCAGTCATTTTCTTCCGATTGCTAGCACTGATTGTCGCATTGTATGTCCGATCCAATTCGTGCAGCACCGTTTCGTCTATGGTGGGGTCAATGTATTGATCAGCATGATGACTGACGAGCTTTTGCAATGCATCATTGCGGTTCTTCAAACCGTATTTTCCTTTGATTACATCGAGCACCTTTGCCGTCTGCTCATTGAGCTCAAATCTCATTTGTGACATATTGTAACCTTTTGTGCTAAGGAGTGCTATTCGGTTTAAATATTTACTCCGTAGTTGGCGTTTGCGTTTCCTTGCCAAGTGTCTTGTTTGTTTGGGCAATAAGAACGATTAGCTGCACTGGCGTGCGGGCGCGTTATGTCTTTCAACTCATCACTCTATCGATTCGTAATATTTATATATCAAGTATGAACATTCAGGGTTCATGGGTAAAAAAAGGGTATTCGCTTATTCTCTTATCGCAGCTGCAGTAATTGTTTTAGTTGTGGTTCTGTTCCAATCAAATTTTTCTAGTGCTGTCACGCTCGATCCTTCATCAAATATTATTTCTGGAGTCTCGACTCCTGTTGCATCGACGGATGCAGCGAACAAAGGTTATGTCGATGCTTTGCTGAGTGCTTCATCAAGTTCTTCGCCTAGCGGTGTTGGAATCTACACAGTCTGGGGATCGCAAGTTTGTCCTTCGGGCACTTTGCTTTATACTGGTCTCGGCGCTGCGGCCCAATTAGCAACTACTCCCGCAGCAACTTCTAATATTATTTGCACAAAAAGTCCGCCAGATACTTCTGGAACAAACGTAGGTCAGTCTTATACTAGTTTTTTCGTAAGTTATCTTAATTATTATCTTCAAGGCGGAGGCAGTGTTCAAGTGACTTGTGCTGTCTGTGCATATACTGGCGCAGCATCTACGGCTACAATCACAGCTGATCCAGATAATGATAGCTTTACGACTTACAATTATTATTCGCTTCCTACTTATCCCGCTACTAGTATTAACACTGGAAATTTCCGTGGAAAGGACTTGGATCCGACTAATTTTGATGCTGCGGCAAATCAATCCGGAACAATTATGTATCGTACATCTATAGCTACAGCGGATGGCAGCTTTGGTACATACTCTGCAGACGATACTGCTCCAAATGGGTATTCTTGCGGTTCCTATTCTGGCGATAAGAAAACACGTTGCAGAGCAGATAATTTCTGCGCTTTGAATATGCCCGGAACGCTCAATTGCACGAATATTCATGCATGGTTGTCAGTCAATGCGACAGATAGCATGGTAGCAATTCCTACTAATTATAATTTCAACCCGCTGAAACCTGTGTATGCATATTTTGCTGGTTTTAATACAATCGCGTTGCTTGCAAACACGTGGTTCTTTGTCCCGAATGTTTCCGCGAGCGGTTTCAGTAATGCAACTTGGCAAGCTGCTGCAGGAAATGCAGAATATTGGACTGGTTCTAATAAAGATGGTAGCTTTAGTTCAAGTCATAGTTGTAACGCAGGCTCGGGAAGTTGGACAAACGGTGATGGTAGTTCGACTTGTAATATAGGATACAGTCAGGCGGGGGGTTATGATCCAAAAGATGACCTTTCCGTGGGTCCAACGAGTAGTGCCGGCGGTGGCGGATATTTAGCTTGCGTGTGTACGCCGTAATTTTTCAAATCATATTTTGACTGCTTTAGTCTTTTTTTGCTTTTGCGATGAAAAAGAAATCTAACTATACATTTATTGTGCTGCTCGTTTTCTTTATTGTGATTGCAGTTTTTTCACTGATTCATTTTATATCGTCAGAGAATTCGCATATTGCGACGAATGCTTCTGATTCTTTTTTACTCGCAGAAAATCTGAGCTGCGTCAGAGCATATAACGACACCGTCTTCGGTGTTTCGATGACGGGCATCGTCGAGAACGGCGCGAATGTCACGGTGCTTGCTGGCTACTATCATTGTAATCCGCTCAAACGCGGCGATATCATTGTCTATAATTATTCCGGCAACAAAAATCCGCTGATAAAAATTGTGAAAGGTATTGCTGGCGATTCATTCAGTCTGCAAAAAACGACTGGCGGCGCGATCCTTTTGATAAATAATATTTCGCAGAAAACATCGACCGGATCTCCCTATCTGTTAGACGACGGCAGATATCAGTTGCTCCAATTGTATGTGAGAGATTTCGCTGGCGTCATTCCAAAAAACAGCGCGCTCATTCTCGGCAATAATCCTGCAGGAACGATTGATAGTTCTTATTTCGGTCTGGTATCTGTCAACGATATTATCGGAAAAGCGCTCGTCAATTAATCATACTTTCATTTGTCGTAAAGTATTTAAATCGACGAAGCCCGAGTGGCGTAAAAGGGGTCATCGATGAAAATTTCAGGCAAGCTTCTCACTGTCATTCTCTTTTCTGTTGCTCTCATTATTGTTTCGTTGAGCGGTACTTTGTATGCAGTCTATGTCAATACTGGTCTCGGCGTCATCACTGGCGTCGCGACGCCGATCGCGAATACTGACGCAGCGAACAAAGCCTATGTCGACGCTGCAGTCTCTGGATCAAGCAGCGGCTTCTTGGGTCTTTCATCTTACACGGTCTATGGCGACGGCGATAATGCAGGAGTAACATCGCGTGGAATTTTTGGCATGGACAAAGCGTGTGCAGACACATTTGCTGGCAGTCATGCCTGCACTTATTCTGAAGTTGAGAAGTATGCATATCATATGAACTCAACTTCTTACAATGGCGCATGGGTCGTTGACGCGATGGACTCATTCTATGTTGGCGGAAATCTGGCGTGGGTAAAAGGTGGCGCTACCTCTGGAAAGGGCACTACTGACAATAGGGGCGGCAACTGTAATGCGTGGACAAGCATCGCTTCTTCCAGTTATTATGGCGCGATTCTCTCAACTACTGCTAACTCTGTGACTTTCTCACAGACAACTTGTGAAGTAGCACGAAACGTAATCTGTTGCAGCTGAATTAAATCGCTTGACGTTCCTTTTCGCATTCTATAATAATTTTTCAAGTGCATTTCAAATTAATTCAATCGCCGTGTAAAAAGATGGAACCCAAAAAATTAGCAATCATAATCACCTCGGTCATTGTCCTCGTCCTTCTCGCAATATTCTATTTTTGGCCGAGCTATAACGCAAGCTGTGTCACAAAAGAGATGCAGACGGTGAATGGCGTTTCGATGGCGGGCATCGTCGAGAACGGTCAGAATGTGACTGTGCTCGATGGTTATTATCGCTGCAACAAATTGGCGCGCGACGATGTCATCATCTACAATTTCTCCGGCGACAAAAATCCGCTCATCAAATCAGTCAAAGGGATTCCCGGTGATACGTTTTCTCTCGAGCAAACGGCGAGCGGCACTTTCATCGATGTGGATGGCAAACGTTTGATGACTTCGGATGGTCAAGCGTATACGTTTGATGTGCAACGGACAAAAATGCTCAGTCTCTATGTCGATGATTATCACGGTGTCATTCCGCAAAATTCTGCGATCATCCTTGGCAATATCGCAACAGGATCTGTGGACAGCTCGCAATTCGGTCTCGTCTCCGCTGACGACATTATTGGTAAAGTCAGTCTGCACTGATTGAGATAGTTTTCTTTAGTGCCGAGCTTTTCTCATTCGTGTTTGCAATCGAGCAAAGGTCGTTTTTTGCTCTACAAAACTATCTAGAATCAATTTGCTTGTCGTCGAAAAGTATTTAAAGCGATTCTGAGGTTATTCTGCATAAAAGAGGTTTAGGGTATTTATGAAGAGGGTTGGGTTCCTGTTACTCGTTTTTTTCGTCTTATCTCTCTCTTTTGTTTCCGCTGTCACATGGACTGGAGATATTTATCCGGCCGATGTTGAAGGTCAATATTCTCCTACAGCAAAAAGCATCGGTAACGTTCACTTGGGCGATTCAATCATCGTCAATGTTTCAGGGATCGGCGAAACAACGTTGCAGAAAGCGCTCAATCACCAAATCCTCAGTCCATGGAAACCGAACGCGACAGGCAGTCCTAATTTCTTCATCAACACTGGTGGTTATCTTGGTATCAACACTTCGCAACCAGTCGCTGCGCTCGATATTAATGGTTCTGTCAAAGTCGGTTACTCGAGTGTCTGTAATGCAGCAACAGCAGGCTCTATCCGATTCAATCCGACGG
>CAZGJY010000087.1:0-4731 GCA_964525725.1 uncultured Methanosarcinales archaeon
ATTTCAAGCGCAGAATCACTTTACCTCGCATCAGGCGTTTCAAAGCCAACTGTGGCATTTGCATTCAATATTCTGAGTACAGGCATGATTACAGTAGCCATGAATTCTTACTCTCATGCAGCAGGGATACTAGTTGGATCTGCGGGTTTTGTCAGAAGCCTTGCTGACAATTATTTAGATGAGATTGTAGAAAAAGTAGAGACTGGTGAATTGAACGAAAGAAATTTTCTCGAGCCAATTACTTCTAAAGCTTCGTCAAATGTTGTTTTCTCCAGATTCATAAGTGTTGCGCCAGTAGGCATTATTTATGCAGCAACGAAACAAGACGTGGCAGTCGCATTACTATCTGCAAGTGTAGGTCTCTTCTGTTATGGAAGATATCTTGCGCGATCGACATCAGATGCGTTTTATGATCCCTCAAAATAATTGCAGTCAGCTCACCCATTTATTTGAATGCAACAGTATCTGTTATTCGAGGCAACGCTTCAGAATTACTGCCGGTTTTGAGAAGTGCCCCGTCGCTTTGACTTTTTCGTAGAGCTTTGGCCATTGTTTTGGCGAATTGAGAATGTCTTTGCTGCGTGATGCATCGTGCGCAAGAATATACGGAAGTTTACTTTGCAGCTGTCCAATAAATTCTTTCATCGTTGTGATCCCTTTGGATTGCGCGAGTTCTGCAATCGATTCATATTCTTCTTTCGCGTCGAGCTGCGCGATGTCCGGCGCATAATTCCACGATGATGCGAACTCTTTCTTCGCATATTGATAAACTGCTGCAGCAGAAACGCCGACGTCGGACGTATCTGCATCAGTATATGTCTGCAGCGATTGCAGTTTCTGGAATGATTCGTAAATATCTTTGAACTGATCCTCTGCGACTTCGAAGAGCGCAGCGAGCGCGTTCACCTTCCGCTGTGTTTTCTCGTCGAGCGATAGCTGTTTGTAATTGACGTGGTGCTCCATCTCTGACCATGCGTCTTGGAGGATCGTTTTTATCTGTATTTCACAGACAAAATCTTTTTTGAATTTTGCTTGATCTTTGTGCTGAACAATCATATGATGTGCAGTATATGAGAATTGATCGGCTTGCTTCTTTTTCTTTTTTGATTCGACAACGACAAGATTAGATTGAGGAGATTGTATCGCCGCGACGATTTGCGGGACTTGATCTTCAAATAAGCAGACGATCTTCACCGCGGCAATATCATCGCACTGCCGCCACGGATTTGTGTATTTCTTGCGATCTATTTTATTCTGCAGCGATGCAAATGTCTTGAGACGAGAGCGGATCGAGTGTATTTTAATTCCATTTTTTTCGCAGATGCTTGAAATTTGGGACTCAACAGCCACTAAGAGATCGCGATATGCTGGAATTTTACGCTCGTATTCAACTCGCAAGTCTTCAACCATATTGTCGATTGTCCAGTTCCCTTCTTTGACTTAAAAGCTTTCCGAGAGTTTTCCGTGAATCATTTAAAGGATACTAATTTTCTTTTGGCGATGCAGGCAAAAAGTGCAGCACCAAATGCAGACAGTTCACTTGTGGAAACTCTGGAAACTCCAAAAGCTCTTCATTGGACGCTTGAGACATATCTCAACGATCTACGAGCGTTTCGCGTTGCAGGGTGGGAGAAGAATGTTGAATATGAACCAGGAAGGTGGGCTTCACCACTAACAGCTGAATTTGGAATTTATGAAAAGTTTCCAATCTGGATGGAGACAACTCCTCAGATATTGCTGCCTGCGCTTGAACCACTGGGCTTTTCGTTATCCAGCACAGATGTTTATCGAGAGCATAGAGGCGGATCGTTATTCCTTCTGCCGTTCGACGGCGGCAGGTCGATTGTCGAACTGTGCACGCTGAAAAATCCAATAGATCCTCAGTGCATTCCAAAAAGAGTTGACGGCGGGAAGATTGGCTCGTATACTCTTTCAGCAGATTTCAATGGACCATGGAAAGATAAATATGATCATAAAGAAGCATTGCTTGCTATGGCTGATGCAATTCTTGCAATGGGAAGTTATTTACTCAAGGCAGGTCATCCGACATGTATGCCGCATTCTTCCGGTTGGAAACGCATAAAGGACTATTCTCGCGTTGTCTGGAATCCGTGAGTGACCTCAGCGATGGAATCAGCAAACGATATATTTCACATACTTCTTACATATTGCGTTTAGAACTTAACTAGAAAATTTTGTATTCTCTTCTTTGAGCTTTTCCATGAAACGCTCGACGTCATAACCGGGAACTTCTTTGCCCCAGAGGACGAATATTCTATTTATCTGCGACCAAAGTTTTTTTGGAGCAATTTTCTTGAGCTCTATCTCAGTGTCATTCGGCGTTTTGGTATGAACAAAGCCAAACAAATTACTGATGCGATGCACGTGCGTGTCGACGCAGATGCCGTCTTGTCCGAACTCGGCAATCATGAGGTTTGCCGTTTTTCGCCCGACGCCAGGAAGGGTGACGAGTTCGTCGATTGCTGTTGGGACTTCGCCGCCGTATTTTTCGATGAGGAGCTGCGCCGTCTCGATTATGTGTTTTGCTTTTGTGTTGCAGTAGTTGACTGCGCCGATCATCGCACGGATATCTTTGTATTCTGCGCGGGCGATCGATTGCAGCGTCGGATAGTGTTTGTAGAGATTCTCGGCGACAGGAATCGTTGTTTCGTCGCGCGTCTGCGCGGACATTATTGTTGCGATGAGTGTCTGCCAGTGCTGTTGCCATCCTTCGCCAGCAAGACGATAACTGGATTGGCCGTATCTTTTCTGCGCGAGCTTGAAAACTTCAAGAAAATGCTTCTGCCGTTGCTCAAGAGTACTCATGTCTGCCACAGTGTACGTTTTTGTCAGCTTGTTTTAAAATATTTGCACTTTAATGCTAGAACGCTGTCGGCTTTACAATTATTCATCGCTCGCGTGTGCCAAAATCAGTTCGCAGATCGTTGATTCGATCATACACAATCATGCATGCGGCAAGAGTATTTGTGCCTGCGTATATAATCGCAGATGTGCACACAACTCCATCATAATTGCCTTCTAGAAAGTAGTCAGCTGCAATTGCTGCTAATCCCAAACCGAGGGTATTTGCTGCCAATCGTGTATATTTGTGAGTCTTTGGAGCATTCTGCAGAGTAAAATCCTCTCTCCAATGATAGGGATTAATCATTGCACTCCTAATTCCCATAGCTATTCCTAAACGGATATCTTCTTTGAGATGAGATCTTGAGCAAGCACTTTCACCAGATACTATTGATACTATTTTTGTAAGGTCTTGTGACATATTAGAAAAGAAGTCCTCCATGCGCAGTAATTGGCAAGTCATATGCTGTAGGATTTCGTTGCGGTGTCATCACCATGCGCTCGAGAGGGTTGAATGTTAACTTTTGTGATGCTCCATCAATAGTGACTTGCGGAAGTTCATCCAAGTATTTTTTTACTGCGTCGTCATATTTTCCAATGACATCGATATTTTGTACCTGAAACCGTCCCAGAAAATTTGCAAAGCGTGTTGCAAAACCAGAATGCGGCCGAAAACTTTCTTCATCGGCGCAGGCAATATAACCAGGTTCGCCGTAAACAGTCCCTCGTTGCCAGAGGGCCATCAACGCAGTCGTCTTCAACAAATTTCGTCTATCTTCCAGTACGACAAGCGGACATTCATAGAGCAAAGTGACAATTCGCAAGTGATCAATATAATCATACTGCGCCTTTAGATCAGGATTTTTGGTTTTATGATGTTCGTGCCAGATTTTTCCAAAATGTGTTTTAAGGCTCCCATCAGGATCTTGCGGAATCCCAAGAAACGGTTGGATTGCAAGAACGAGTCTGTCGCTTGCATATGGTGCAACATCAGACAATGAATAGAATTCAGGTAATCCTGCTCGTAGTTGTATTGAAGAATCAGCGGACATGTTCTGTTTGGAGGTCACCGCTTTTTTAGAATGTCATTGTGAAATAAATATGAAATAAATAAAAAATTATTTCTTTGTTGTCTTTTCCATGTAGCCGGATGCGCCGCATGCGACACGATCTTTGTGGACGCCCATAAAATAGCCAGGTCCCATCTTTGGCGATGTTGGATTACGTCGGACAATCTTGCCGTTCTCGATTGTGTAATTGCTTGCGTAGCGATATGAGTTTGCGCCTGCTTTCTTGACTGCTGCTGGTGCTGCTTTTGCTGGTTTTTTTGCTTCTGCCATTTTGATATTACCTTATGGTTTGATTATAATCTAAGCTGCTGGTGCTGCTTTTGGCTTTGGATTGCTGCGGTTCGCCATTGGCGCAGTCTCGTATTTTGCGACGAGCTCTGCTTTGTCATAGACTGCTGCTGTGATCTTTGCGAATGAGCTGCCGAATTTTGTGTCGAATCCTCGTACGACGACTTGGAGCGGTTCTGCTTTCATCTTCTTTGCGATGGAGTCACGGACTGCCATTCGCGAAGGAGTGCTTTCTGTGCCGAATGTGACTGTTGCGTGCACAATCGTTCGTGAGAGTGCTGCTGATTTTTCTTGTGAGTCTATTGTTATTTCCATGTGGATTTCACCTGAGTTGCATTTGTTAAATGGTTGTTGGATGTTTTTGATTTTTTATTCAGCGAACTTTGATTGCATACTCGCCGTTCTGCGGGATGTTGAGCTTCTTTGCGATGTCTGATTTCTCGACGTCTGCGATGTAGATTCTACCGAACCATGTGCTCGATAATGGCTCTTTTGGATTCAATGGTGAGAC
>CAZGJY010000088.1:0-4696 GCA_964525725.1 uncultured Methanosarcinales archaeon
GTTTGAGCCACGTTAGCAACATACTAACTTGAATCAATAGTCACTGTTTCCCATCGCTTTTAGCTGCTGCGCTGGTCGATACACGTCGATACACGCATTGTCAGTGTTCATTGTTCCCAGCAAGCATTGCGGCACGTTATTGATTTATTAAAGATTTATTAAAGTTACAGCGAGAACAAAAACAAAAAAAACGGAAAATAAAAGAAAATGAAAATCACAATCGCAGCAATTATTGAAGTAATTTATTGAAGCAATTATTGACTTTAGAAATCGCAATTGTCAAAGACTATCAAATGATTATGTTGCACAAAATAGATTTTCAAAAAAACTTTAGCGCAAATGCAAGAGGACAAATAACCGAGTGCGATAGCATGCGATAGCAATTAGTGATTAGTTTGAGCGCGAGAATTATGTTTGAAATCTTTTGCTCGGCAACGACGCGTAACGTCTGCTGAGCGCCAATGGACTGTCAAGTTCATTGACGATTACGATTTACAATGCAAAGACAAGCCTATTGTACCGCTGTGAGGTGTACTATGCAGAAACAAAAAAAGAATCAGTATGAAATGAAAACGAGTGACAATAACGACAATAACGCTGATAAGAACAACGACCCCTCACAAAATGATGCGTCACGCAGCGGCAATTATCCTGCATTTGAGCAAAATGACACATCTCATGACGATTCGCCGGCTCTCTGCATATCTGGGCAGACAAGCAATACTTGGCTGGGTAAGACGTGGTTGAGTTTGACCCAATGGGCAAACTCGTCTAAGAACGTCACAATCGACTGCGCGTCAGAAAATTTTTCAAAAACTACTTCCAAATCGTCTAGGAAATATAAAAAAGAAGATCTGCCTCTGATTGAATCATCTCATGATATCTATGACGAACAAATCCCCGAACCCGTGCAGATGACGAAAAGATCTTTTTTCGGTGCTCTCAGTTTTAGCACGTTCAATTCTGCAATGTTCATCAATCTCTTCGTTATTCTTTTGCTCTTTGCAGCGACAGCTGTCGGGGCGTTTGCAGTCGATATGCAAGTATCTCCTGCTGATGCATCTTCTTACAACAGCACAAGCGTTCCATTGCAGATTACCGCAGACTCAACGCTCGATAATATCAGTGCGATATTCGACGGCGCAACATCGACGACTCTCTGCGAGAGTTGTTCGACATACAATGGACTCTACCCTTACACTTGGAACGGTGGGCACACATTCTCGATTATTGGATCACTTGGCAACGATAGCCAGACAATAACAAGCACATTCAGCATCACTGTCGCTGCGATGAACGACACAAATACATCAGACTCGAACACAACGCAGACAAACGATACAAGCAACAATACAACAAACACAACAACACAAGCCGCAACGCCATTCTCGATAATGATCACGTCGCCGCAGGAAATGCATTCATATAATAGCACAACGTTGCCAGTGCAGATCGATGCAAACACAACGCTTGACAATATCACAGCAATCTTTGACGGTGCGAATGCAACGCTTTTGTGTGAGAATTGTGCAACATACAGTGGTCTCTATCCGTATACATGGCAAGGTGGGCACAATTTCATCGTCACAGGAATGCTTGACGGCGTTTCACAGACAACGAACAGATCATTCTCGTTCGATAATATTCCACCAGTAGTGCCGAGCAATCCAACTTTTACAATAGCTATCAACTCGCCATTGGAACAACAATCTTTCAATACAACAAATGTTCCAGTGCAGATTGATTCCAACGCGACGCTTGACAACATCAGCGCATTGTTTGATTTCGCATTGCCCTATAATCTATCAGACGTTCCGCAGACATTGCTCTGTGAAAATTGCTCGTCATACAATCTGTCATACCCAAATACCTGGGAAGGCGGACATACATTGTATGTTATAGGAATGCGAAACGGCGAAACAGTTGTTGAAGGTAGAAACTTCAGTATTTCAACTGTGCCACAAACAAATGATTCAAACGCAAGCAATTCTAGCAACAACACTGACTTCTCACTTATTGTGAGCACGCCAGTCGAAGGATATTCGTACAACGACACAAATCAAAGTGTGCAGATCGATGCAAACACGACGCTTGACAATATCACGGCAGTCTTTGACGGTGCGAATGTAACGCTTTTGTGCGAGAACTGTGCAACATACAACACATCCTATCCATATACATGGCAGGGTGGACATATGTTAACTATTGTCGGCATGCTCAACGGCGCAGTGCAGACAGTGAATAGAACATTTTCATTTGATGCGAATGCAACGGCTCCTATAGTTAATAGTGGTACAAGCTTTTCACTTGTGATCAGCGAGCCACAGGAAATGCATTCATACAATGACACGAATCTCTCCATACAAATCGATGTGAATACAACTGTTGACAACTTGAGCGCAAGTTTCGACGGCGCGAATGCAACACTTTTGTGTGAAAATTGCGCAACATATAGCGCCCAGTATCCAAATACATGGCAAGGCGGACATACATTCATCGTAACAGGTATGCTCAATGGCATGATGCAGACGGCGAATAGAACATTTTCATTCGATTCGACTGCGATTGGCACGAATGACTCTGGAAACCAAACCTCAAACCAAACTGGAAATCAGAATGCAACACAGAACAGCACGACGTTCTCACTTATCGTGAGCTCTCCTGCGAATATGGCTGCATATACAACCACTGCAATTCCAGTACAGATTGATTCCAACGCAACGCTCGACAATATCAGCGCAAGCTTTGACGGTGCGAATGCGACGCTCTTGTGCGAGAATTGTTCGACATATGGTGGAATGTACCCGAACACGTGGAACGGCGGACATATGTTTGTCATCACAGGCATGCTTAATGGCATCACACAAATGACAAATTATACGTTTGACATAAACGTACCAGCAAATAACGGCGGCAGCGGCAGTGGAAGCAATGGCGGAAACGGCGGCGGTAGTAACGGCAACGGCTCACAGACTGGCGGTCAAACAAATATAACGACCAACACAACGACAAACAGCACACTTTACGGCATCATGTCTCCACAAAATACGGTGTATACAGGACAGCCACAAGTACGAATAACGACAGCTGACTTGAGCGATATCTACGCGAGCTTTGACGGTTCGCCGCAAGTATTACTCTGTTCAGGCAGCACAAGCGCAAGTCTTGCATATCCATTCTCATGGCAGGGTGGACATACAATGACTACAACGACAGTATCTGCGAATGGCACTCAAGTATTGAGCCGCTTCTTTGCAATTACATACCCGAACGAAACAGATCCGACACTCAATACTGATTGGACACACTTCTTGGACAACATCAGCGTTGTCTGCGCAGCAGGTCCAAGCGACTTTGGTTTGAGAATTGTCTCACCAGTGAATACGGTATATACGAGTGCGCCGCAAGTGCTCATAACGACAAGCGTTCCACGAAATATCTTCGTGAGCTTTGACAACTCGACGCAACTTTTGTTGTGTTCAGACAGCACGAGCGCAAGCTTGAGCCTAGCATTCCCATGGCAAGGTGGACATTGGATAACTGCAACTGCGACGAATGAGAACAGCACACTAGAACTCAGTCGTTTCTTTGCGATAACATATCCCAACGAAACAGACCCGACATTGCATACAGACTGGACTCACGTGCTTGATAACGTGAGTGTCATCTGCGACAATAATGTCAGCACGATGATTAATGCGAGCGACCAATCCGCGAATGACACTAGCAATGGTGGAACCACGAACAACGGAGGAAATAACGGTGGCAGCGGTGGCGGAAATGGCGGCGGCAGTGGTGATGGCGGCAGCGGCGGACATCCAAACAGCGGTGCACAGAACTTTTCGATAGCAATCAATTCACCACAGAATGGATTCAACTATGTTGACTCAAACCAAGTCATGTCTATCGTAGCAAACGAGACGCTCGATAATATGAGCATCTCTGCTGATGGAGCAGACTATGCGCTTGCATGCCAGAACTGTTCGACATATAGTATAACCTTCCCGAACACATGGCAGGGCGGTCATACGTTGAGTGTCATCGGCAGCCTCAATGGCATTCAGCGGATGATGATGAGTAATTTTAGCATCACGACGCCGCAGAGCAACGGTGCAAACCAATCCAACGCAAGCAACCAGAACGATGAATTCATGTTGTCGATTGACTCGCCACAAGCAACTGTGTATAACACGAGTGATGTGCAAGTCGCATTCTCTGCAAACGCAATGCTTGATAGCCTCAGCGTGAGCGAAGACGGCAGCGCATTCCAAGTAGTATGTACTGATTGTTCGACGGACAGCTTTAGCTATCCTAATACTTGGGATGGCGGACATACATTGCTCGTCAAAGGAATACTAGGATCAGTCGAGCATGATGCAACTGTGACATTCGCGATTGCAACACAGAGCAATGCATCAGGGAACGGATCAAATACGACGTTTAGCGCACAGAACGTAAACTCTGGTAATGGCTCGACGTGGTATGGACAGCTCGGCTCGTTCATCCAAAACCTAGTATCGATGCTCTTCAGCAACGCAACGACGAATGGCAGCACGACAAATAGTGCTGCGCAAGGAGCATAAAAGTATAATGATCAATCGATATTGATTGGTCTTTTCAGGTTTCATTTTCCATTATTTTAATCAGTTTATTTTTTTCCCATCACCAAATTTTTCAAATCAGTATCATTAGCATC
>CAZGJY010000089.1:0-4683 GCA_964525725.1 uncultured Methanosarcinales archaeon
GTCATAATTCCAAAGAAGACGCCCAGAAGTTGAAACGCCAAATTTCCAAAATAATTGTCTGTCAAACTATTGGAGATTTTATCCGCGAGTTGTGAAGTTGATGCTAATCCAAAAAGATAAACAAGGAATCGCACTAAGTGCTTTACTCTCGGATGATTTTTGAGGAATTCTTTGTTGAATACCCACAAGAATAGAATTACAAATATAAGTCCATATGGAATTAAGAGTGAAACAACAACACCGAGCGATTGCATAATTGCCGGACTCGCTGCATACGCGCCAGCAGTTGCTAAAACTGCCGCAACAACATTAAACATTCGCTTCATTGATTTCTTAGAGTCATCCGAACCGCCGGATTTTTCTATAACAATTTTAGAACCAAATGAAACTGCAATAAATATGAGAAGCCAATACATGAATCGCTGGAAGCCGTCTTGTCCAACGTATGGAGTCCCAGCCGCAAATACATCGTTGATAAGACTGAAAATAAGGCTGAACGGTTGCTGAAAGTTAAAATTTCCAAAAGCTGCGAATGCTGATGGTATTAGAGTGCCAAAGATAAGAGAAACTAGACCAAACAACCAGAACTTCGTTCGCATTTTCTGCATTGACTCTTTTTTGCGTCGAATAGTATATAAATGTAACGGGCACTTCTCCTCGTGATGATTGCAAAATCAAAAGTCAGCAAATCTCTCTCGTTTAATGAACGTTGTTATGTACTTTTGCGTAAAGTTCCAAAAGGCAAAGTAACGACGTACAAAGCGTTAGCAAACGAACTTGGAACAGCAGCATACCGCGCAGTTGGAAATGCGATGAATAAAAACCCACACGCGCCAAAAACTCCATGTCATCGAGTAATCAACGCGGACGGTCGTCTTGGCGGGTTTGCATCTGGTTTAGAAAATAAAAAAAAACTTCTCAAAGCCGAGGGTGTAAAGATTGAAAACGAAAAAATCGATTTAGATAAATACGGTTATTTCTTCTAAATTCTAAAAAACTAAATAATTAGAATAATAATAACGATTTCGCACTCCGCATCAAGGTGACCTTCTGTAGCTGGAAAGCCTTTTATTTTTGGTCAAGCTTTTTATCGAACGAAGAGAGATAAAAAGGTTGTTTGGACTCTATCGGGATCGAACCGATGACCTTCTCCACGTCAAAGAGACGTTCTACCACTGAACTAAGAGTCCGTTGATTGAGAGACAAAATCGTGGTTTTTAAAGCTATTGCTCAATAATAATATAAACCACTTTTTATTCCTTTTTCGTTATGCGTAGCTACGCGAATATTTTGCAAGGCATTACAATAGAAAACGGGGAGAAGTCCCACTATTATGCATTTCAAGCATCAGTCGTAGGTAGGATTTCTTTCAAAGAGTTAGCTGCATTTATGTCAAGTCCTGCTCGATATGGACAACCACTTTCCGCAATGGTCGGAGAAGTTTTAGACTTATACGATATTGGAGGAAGGGTTGGTCGGATGGATATTTTTAATTTGAGTGCAAGCACGCTTGAAGATCTCAAAACGTGGGAGGTAATCGGCAGTAGATGCAGACCGATTTTAGGTATAGATAGAGGCGTCGTTTGTCGATTAGAGGGTAAGCCGCAAAATATTTCTACAGATCAAGTTCGTGCACTAGAGATTGTGTGTCAAGAAGTCCTCAATTTGCCAAGACGATAATTGAGATTCAACAAGAGTGAACTTGCAAAATTATATTTTCTTCTCGTCTTTCTTCGGCAATTCAATCTTGATATGCAACTCGCGAAGCTGCTTCTCATCGATTGCCGACGGAGAATTATCCATCGGGCATTGCGCGTTCTTATTTTTTGGGAACGCTATGACTTCGCGGATATCGCCAGTGCCAAGCATCAATGCGCAAAGACGATCGACGCCAAGTCCCATACCACCGTGGACAGGCGCGCCGTATTTGTACGCCTTGAGCAAGAAACCGAACTTTCGTTCTTGTGCTTCTTCGTCGATGCCGATAAGTTTGAACACGCGCTTTTGCGTCTCAGGGTTGGAAATACGGATCGAGCCAGAGCCCATTTCGTTACCGTTCAAGACGAGATCGTATTGCTGCGCTTTCGCTGTTGCTTGCCGGTTTTCGAGATCAGCAAGGTCTGCCTCGTTTGGAGCGGAGAAGGGATTATGCATGAAATCATATTTTTTCTCTTCTTCGTTCCACTCAAACATCGGGAAGTCGACGATCCAGCAGAGAGAGAACTTTTTTTTGTCGATAAGACCGAGGTCTTCACCGAGCTTCAACCGTAATTGGGAGATGACGTCGTTGCACGGTTTTGGTTTGTCGGCGATGAACATCAAAATGCTGCCGGGCTTAGCGCCAACCGCGGCGATCAATTCCTGCTGCACTGCGGGTGAGAAATATTTTGCGATATTCGATTCAAGTCCTGCGGCAGAAACGCGCATCCATGCCATTCCTTTCGATCCTTGTTTTTGACAGAAATCAATGTATGAGTCGATTTCATTTCGGGCAAGATCTTTCTGCGGATTGACACATTTGATGATGCCGCCATTCGCAGCGACAGTTTTGAAAACACCGAAATCAGATTTGATGACGATCGACGTCACATCTTTCGTGAAAAGTTCAAATCGGATATCTGGTTTGTCGATGCTATATTTGTCCATCGACTCTGCGTAGGTAAATTTCGGAAGCGGGAGCGCGACGTCGTAGTTGAGAACTTTCTTGAAAATATGTGCATACATCGACGAGACAAATTTATGGACGTCATCTTGCGAGACGAAACTCATCTCTAAGTCGAACTGCGTGTGCTCAGGCTGTCTGTCTGCGCGCAAATCTTCGTCACGCAAACATTTTGCGACCTGGAAATAGCGGTCGCAGCCGGAGATCATGAGAATCTGTTTGTAAATCTGCGGAGATTGCGGCAACGCGTAGAATGCGCCAGGGTTGACGCGTGACGGAACAACATAATCGCGAGCGCCTTCTGGCGTCGACTTGATCATGAGCGGCGTTTCGATTTCAACGAAATCCTGCGAATACGCATACTCACGTGCAGCAGCAATCACTTCATGCCGCAATCGCAATTTTTTCTGCATGATCGGTCGTCGAAGATCAAGATACCGATATTCGAGTCGCAGATCGTCGTTCGCGACTGCTGCGTCATCAACATCGATCGGCGGAACATCTGCCTTTGTGAGAACAGTCAACGAATCGATGAACACTTCAATGTCGCCGGTCTCAAGACGCTTGTTGACAAGCTTCTCGCCACGGAAACTGACTGCACCGCTGACGACGATTGTGTCTTCACGTCGGAGTTTTGATGCATTCTCAAAACAGGATTTTGATTTAACCGGATCGAAGACGACTTGCGTGATGCCATAACGATCGCGAAGGTCGATGAAGATGATGCCACCGTGATCGCGTCGTGTCGCTACCCAGCCTGAGAGCTTGACATGCGCGCCGATATCCGCATTGCGCAATTGTCCGCACGTATGCGTGCGTAATGCCGTTGCGTAGAGATTAGAATGTTGTGGAGTATGCTGCGTATTCTGCTGTGCCATTCGTCTGGCGAACCCGAGTTTGTTTATAAATATTATTGGGATTTCAGAAGTAGCTGATTATAGATTGCGTCCATACATTTAGCGTCGACGCGCGATGAAAACAGTGTCGTTGCGTGCGATGAATTCGTCTTTTACATCAACGAGCGCATGAAGCGTCTTGCGGATCAGTGCAAGATCCGGCGTTCCAGTCAACGTAGTCAATACTAACCAGCCTTTGCGTGGCTTTGCAACGCGTACAATCTCGCGCAAACCAGTTTCAATGTCAGAAAAATTCTGCATCGCCGTGAAACTGACGACAAAATCGAACGATCCATCTGCGAACGGCAATTTCTCCGCCGATCCAACGACAAACTTTGAGAGATTATTCTCGTTCTGTTCTATCAACTGCGCAGCAGGATCGACGCCGACAACGTCGCAGCCGAATTTCTGCGCCCAATAGTCGCTTGAGATTCCCGTTCCGCAGCCGACATCAAGAACGCTGATCTTGTCGTCGTTCTTTTCCTGCAAGAAAAGTCTCGGAGCGTGCGCATGCAAATGTTGCGCAGCAGCATCCAGCTTGAATCGCTGCTCATCTCCATGCAGCAGATTATAGCCGCGCGCGATTGTGTTGTAATAATCCGCTGAATCTGTTGTATCTACCATTTGGACAAAGAAAAGAATCAGAAAAATAAAAACGTATGCTTATAGTGCTGGTCGCAAATCCAAAATCAGCAATCAGTTCTCTATCTATTGCTGAAGAATCGGTCGTCGTCAAACGTCTGTGACGCTTCGATAAGCTTGTCTGCATCAGCAGTCGCATCATCGACGACTGACTTCTTGCCGCAGTATGGGCAGATATTGTTGAAATCGATGTGTCCCATCCGGCTGAATCGATAGCCGCAGGAATTGCACATGTATCGTCGCTTCTCGCTCTTTGGCTTTTTTGGAGCTTCTTTCTTAGCGACTGAGCTAGAAGGTGCTTTGAGCACAGGCATTGGCTGTGGTGTTTCTTTTTTCCGACTGAAGAGTGATCCGAACATGGAAGAACCTCATTATTCGCCGTTTATATATTTTGTGCTATAATTCTGGACAATATTCACTAAATTATTTTGCAATCATGCACGAGAAATTTGAGCGGCCGCAAACAGCATCAATTGCTGATGC
>CAZGJY010000090.1:0-4662 GCA_964525725.1 uncultured Methanosarcinales archaeon
CCCAGAGTGCGATGACGTTGGCGTTCTCATTGGATTGGATTTCTTTATTGCATCCGTCGCAGGTAGCCATTGTTCTGCACGGCAGATATGCGCATTAATAAAACTTCACCTTCGCATATTCTGCTTTAATATTTTCATTTCTCGGTCAATGTCAATAGGATGCAGCCGACGATTTGTTGAGATGCTAGTGTTCAGATGTGTGTTAAGATATCGCTCTGCTCTCGTGGTGATGGACTTTGACGGACATCATAAGTGGTATAGATGAGTTGATGATAATTAATTGGTGGATGTGTTATAGATTTATTTATATATATCAGAATTAAATGCAACAAACTACGTAGTTAATTTTCATTTTTTGTAGATTGTTTGTAGATTTGAAGGTAATACCAATTGGAAACTATCCCGCAGACTAGTGCCGACACATTGCGTGCTGTAAATAATAATAAAAGTGACAAACCCCTTTTGGTCATCAAAGTTATATTTGCATTAGGCATACTCAGCGTGATTCTTTCGTTATTCTTTTTTCATCAATCATCTGTACTTTCGAGCTGGAATAAAACGAATGGAACCATTACTTCCGATCAGATTGCTAGTTACCAAAAACAAGAAACACAAAAGACCTCAACTAAAACAGACACACATCTTTTTGTCACGCATGTCTATTATTATGTCAATGCATCGTACTCATATACTGTTTTAGATAAAGGTTATACTTCTGACGTTATTTTCAATCCTGACTACAGCTCCACTAGTTATGATGATATACATTCTATCGTGGAAAATCTCAGCCCAGGAACATTTGTGACTGTACACTATAATCCTGCAAATCCAAGTGACAGTTATTTATTTGTTCTCCCTGCAACTGTTGAATATGCATTCTTACTCTTTGGCATCGTATTTATTTTAGTTGGAATTATTATATTTTTTGCACGAAGAAGATCGTCATCTTGAGCGATTAAGTGTTTACATTTCTAAGAGTTATTTTATTTTTTCAAAAAGATATGTTTATGTCTTACTGTTTGCTAATCCTTGCATGAATTACAAGTCGAAAATCGCGGGTATGTAGATGCGAATTGAGAGCATTTCGCAGCAGGATAATTGCTGCAACTTTGTGGATAGCAGCAATCAAATACTGTCTCAATCGTGTTTGATTCTATGCTGTTATACGTTTGTGTCCCGTCTATTGATGAAACAGTCATGATGCCTTGCGTGTCAAATGGTCGCCATACGCCTTGATTTACGTTTGGATCATATTGTCCCGGGACGCCAAAAAAGCATCCGGCTCCATCTTGACAATCGAGTCCAATGTTTGTGTGGCCGCGGACTTCGACACATTGTGAATTGAAGTATGGATCTTTTTGCGGTAACCATACACAACAATTGTCTGGGTCTTGGCATTCCCACGAGTTAAACTGCGAATCAAAAGTACGACCTTTTTCACCGCAATCTGTCTGAGAAGTTATTTTTGTACATGCGTTGCTGTATGCTTGAGTATATGATGAGCACCATTTTGAGCAGCCAGCCACATCAGTGTTAGGATATGTGCTCCAATACGGAATCGGTGTTCCATTGTAAGGTATAAACGTTAAATAGTTGTCTCCAAGACCACTAAACGAATGACCAAGTTCATGCAGAGTGATCCAAGGATCAAACGCACTCGATATCGCGACTCCACCCCCGCCTCCTCCGATAACGTCACGCTTTTCTGAATCATATATAACGATAGTCTGATTCGCGCCACAACTTTGCTGAGCAAACTCTGCTGCTTTCTTGCTATCAAATCCTGGATTTCCGTTAGGTATTCCCAATGAAACTTGCGTATTCACGAAATAAAAATCCATTTCGTTTTTGTGGCTTGCGAAGGGTTCAGTCGTGATTATTTTATTAATATGATTTAAAAGAATTGCATTCACTTTTTGCGAATCGCTCATGTCAATATTTTGGAGTATGATTGCAAACTTGACGTTCTTGTCATTTTGAGTACCATAAACGTAAGTGCAAGTAGGTTTTGGATAATATTCACATTTCGCTAAACTATCGGAGCCTACGCAAGCATGAATGTCATTACTATTTCCTTCATCGCAATCGCTGTCTGACGTACATTTTTTTGTGTCGGAACAAGCATAATTGCAATCGGCTTGTGTAGCATAGCACGCTCCGTCAGTAATCCCGTTGACCATACATCTGTACGTTGTGCATGGATCTGAAGTATCTATTGGAGCACGAACGCAGGTTTTGGATTGACTGTTGGCGGGTTGCATTGTTGCAGGTTGTGCTGTACCATTAGTTTGTGACGGCGATATCGTGGTTTGTATTATTTGCGTTGCGGGATTAACCTCAACAGTTGTTTTGCTACAAGCCGAAAACAAAAGCATAAGTGATACTAGAGCTACGCAGATAATGATTTTTTTAAGAATTAGGTCATCAGATGAAATATGCATGCTGATGCTCCAATGACTTTTGATATATAAACTATTCTTAATTATGAAAATGCCTGATTAAAAGACTTGAGCCGTGAGCATGCGGAGTCATTTCTCGGGCATATATGTTGTTTTTTCTTCGGAGATAACGGTGATATAGTCGAACCAATCAATTGTTTTTGGATAATAGTTTTCAATTTCTCCTATGATATCGAGCATTTCTTGAAGCGACTTGACGTGAAATTCGATTTCAAGCGTCTCTCCGCCAATCGTTTTGTCGACTTGATAAATATTCGGATGTGAATGGCAAAATGACATTATTTCATTTATTTTATTATACGAGAATAGCCTGATTTCTGCTTTATAGAAATGATAACCGAGTTTCGATACATCGATCATCGCCCTATATCCTTGAATGACGCCGTTCTTCTCTAGTTTTTTTATCCGATAACTGATGAGTTCTGCGCTGTGCTTAATCTTCTGTGAAATACTGACGAGCGACTCTCTCGCATTCTTCGATAATTCATTGAGGATTTGCATGTCGGTGCCGTCTAATTCTACTTTTTCATTTCCGCCGAGAATCCTGATTTTTGCTGGTTCTTGCTTTTTGATGAGATATGATTTTGCATAATGATAGACTGGCGAATAAATTGAAATCTTGTAATCGAGTATATTCGCCAGATATTTGTCAAGAAATTTATCCCAAACATCGTAAAATCCATATATGTCTTTTACTGCAACGCCTAGGGCGATGTCCATTTTCCCTGCGATAAGAACGATTGCCCAGATCTGTTTCTCTTTTTTCAGATACTCGATGATTTCTTGCTTTGTCTGCGGCGTAATGTTTCGTAATTTGAGATATACGCGAAACGTAGTGAATCCTAATCGAGATGTGTCGATCATCGTGTAATATCCTTTGACAAATCCCTCTGTCTCTAGACGTTCAACTCGGTATTTGACGCGCTGTTTAGACATTTTTGTCTTTTTCGCAAGCTCTGAAAAACTTGCGCGGCCATTCACATCGAGCAGATAGAGCAAATCACGATCCCTCTTGTCAAGCGCTTCGCTGTCTTTTGCTTTCATTTCTTTATTATTATCAAATTAACGTTATAACCTTTTCGTTTCGACAAAAAAAAAGCTCGCAAAAGTTAACTAAGCGAATCAGTACTACTTTTCTATGACTACTGATTCAAGCTTTTATTTGGTTAATGCAGGCAATGATTGCACTATGGCAAGTGTATCGAATGATTATAGTTTCCCTGCGTTAGGCGTTCTCGCTTTAGGGACGTGGCTCAGGCAAAAAATGCCAGATTTAGAAGTCACCGTTCGAGACGGCGCTGTGCGAAGCGTTGAGCAAATCGTCCATGAAATACAAAAACAGAAACCTGTGCTTGTCGGTGTCAGCACACTATGCACTTCCTATCAAAACAGCCTCACTATCGCAAGAGCAGCAAAAGACTGCGGCGCGCAGGTTGTTTTTGGAAATGATCAAGCTTCGCAGACGTCACGTCTTATTCTGGAAAACCAACCGACGGTTGATTATGTAATCGGTGCGGAATACGGTGAGCTTCCTTTGGAGCTTCTTGTCAGGCATATTCGCGGCGAAGAAGTTGCGCTTGAATGTATTCCTAGTCTTACGTATCGTTTGAATGATTCTGTTGTCGGCTTTGATTTCGAGAAACATAAACATCTGCTCTCAATCACAAGTCCATTTTCCGGTTATCGGGAGCTGCTCGAAGCAAGAGGAATTATCGCAAAGCGACAGAATGCGCTGGATATTTTTCCGATTGTCGATCGCACGTTGTACCCTTCTGATCATTGGGAGGCATACCTTCGCAATTACAATGCAAGATTTGCAAAGCTGCATGCATCTCCCGTTACGGGAGTCACGACGATGAATCGTGCGCGTGGTTGTAGTCGCCAAGATGATGATAAATGCAAACATTGTGATATGCTCTTAGATATTTCACAATCATCTCCTGAATTATTCTGGGAAGAAGTCCGAGCGGCGCATGCTCAAGTTAATGCAACTTCTTTTTATGAGGCGTGCGACAGTTTTTCTAGTTTTCCGCATCTCATTGAAAAGATTGTGTGCGCTAAACCGAGGAATCTGGGGTTTGATCCTGAATTCTATGTCTATGCGCAAGCAATTGATTTGGCAAATCATCCTGAGCGAATCGACCTGTTAAAAGAAATGGGAGTATTTAGAATCAATATGGGACTTGAGTCGATGAGCAATAAA
>CAZGJY010000091.1:0-4653 GCA_964525725.1 uncultured Methanosarcinales archaeon
ATGGTTTTCGTATGTCGGATTCACGACGCTTCCGCCGGTATAGCCGACTTCCGTCGTGAGAACGCCAGGCACTTTCTTGAATTCTTCTTCGACGCCCCAGAAGCATCCGGCGGCGAATGTTGCATGTCGTGTTGTCATATGTTGTTGCGTGATTCGTGTCGTTTTCTTATATACTTATTCCCAAATCTGTCCCAAGAATAACTATACTGATTATGGGCAGTGATTGCGTGCTTTTAAGGAGTTTGAGTAACTGCAACGGCGACGATTTTCGGAAAGACTTTTAAATAGTGTTTTGCAAACACAACGCATGGGTGCCTCAGTTCCACGTCCGTCAAAAGAGTTTGCAAATCATCAGATGCCAGGCGTCGCGGTCGATATCATTCTCTTCACTGTCCGGCATAATGAACTCAATGCAGCCTTAGTCAAGCGAGAAGAAGATCCATACTTTGGTTCGTATGCGCTTCCCGGCAGATTTGTCCGTTACGACGAGAAAATCGAGGACACTGCAAAGATGGCGCTCAAGCTCAAATGCGGGATCGATCCGTCATGTGTCGAACTGCACCAACTCTATACGTTTGGACAGAATCTCGATCGCGATACTCGCATCCGAACGATCAGCATAGTTTACATCGGTATCATTGGATCGGATCAGATCGATTTTGGCGCTGGCACAAAAATTACGTGGCACGCGGCGAATCATCTGCCGCAGCTTGCGTTCGATCATAAACAAGTCGTCCAGTACGCCGTCGAGAATCTCAAGAAGAGATTGTACACCGATCTTATCGCGTTCTCTTTTCTGCCGCACGAGTTCACGTTGACGCAGGCGCAGCGAACATACGAAGCGATTCTTGGAGCGAAATTAGACAAGCGCAATTTCCGCAAAAAGATGGCGGAACTTGATATTCTCACCGACACGAATAAAAAATTGCAAGAAGGCGTCCATCGTCCTGCTGCGCTGTATCGTTTCCACAGACCGAAACAAGTATGATATAGTCTGCTGATTTGTCCGTGTATCTGCTTATCTGCTCAAGTTTTAGCTGCTTTTCTCTCGTTCTTTCTTCACGTGTAAATCGCCGACAATGTATAGTGGATCTCCGTGCGCAAGCGTTATTTTTTGCCCAAGCGTCACATCGTAGTGGATGTGTTGCGTATCTATAGTGAGCACGCCGTCACGGATCCGTGATATGAGTTCGAGCTGTGTTGTCGCATATTGCGACGTTGCATTGCGAAGATCACGTGATCGATATTGCATTCTGTTGTCGTTGAGATGCATCAAGTCGCCGCCGATGTTATACATCCACGCAGTCGAGCCTGCTGCTGTACACACAAGGAGCCCGCTATCTTTTCTGTTTTTTCTTGTTTCGACGGTGGGATTTGTGATTTCATATTTTGTCATGCCTGCAGGATTGTTGTGCGCAAAGAGCAGATCGTTGATTGCACGTTCAGGAGTAGCTCTGCCATCAATGTATGGCTGTATTGTGTTGAGCGTTGTCGTTGGTTGCGCCTGCAAGTTTGCAACGATTTCTCCGATGTTCTGCGCGTTTGCTGTGCAGAAAAATCCGACGCTATTCCTCAAATCTGAATTGACTCCGAGTATCGGGATGTTTTTGCAAAGATGAGCAAGATCGAGCACAGTTCCATCGCCTCCGACACTCACGATGATGTCAGTATCGCGGAGCGCTTGCGCACTCACATCGCCGCGATACATTATTTTAGTCTGATATTTTTGTGGTTCACCGCCTGCACTTTGATTTTTTTGTGCCTGTTTTGCAAATGCATCCACGACTGCGTCAAGTGTCGCGTAATTCTGTCTGTGGCTCAATTCCAGTTTTGCGGCTTGCTCATTATTCCTGTTGAGATAGTCTCGCGTCGATTTGTCAGGTGAATCGCGATACAATTCGTATTGACTTCTTTTATAGACGATAAGAATGTCTTTCACCATACTTACTTTATCTGCGAGTGTTGGCATTGTTGTTATTACGGTCATGATTTCATCTTCATGTCTTTTTTCTTTTCCATCTCTCTGTTTTTCTCGTCTATTTTTCGAGCGCATCTCTTTCCTGCTCGTTACTTTTTTTCTTCTCTGGCGCGTCTCTTTTCTCTTTTTCCTTTTTTCCGCGTGCTTTTTTTAAACGTGCCTGATATAATTCATATCAATCAATTCATGTCAATTGGGCGCGTAAGCAAAAATGTAAGACAGTACGGTCACAGTTTGTATCTTTCGTTGACGTATAATTCCACAATCTTGCGATGGCTTTGGAATGCCCAGATGTCTGGCTGTCTGAGTAAACCTCTGACTTGTGGTATCGTGTACGCTTTTGCGTCGAGCGCGTCTTCGTCAGGATGCGGTGCGAGCGCTCCGATGCCGCGCGCAGTATAGACTGTGGACGAAATGAACGCGCGCGGATCGTTGCTCACTTTTGAGAATACGCCGAACGGTCGATGGAGCGGTTCATCGAGAATGATTTCGAGTCCCGTCTCCTCTTTTGCTTCTTTGACTGCGTTCTGCGTGAGTTCGATGCGCTCAGCCATTCCGCCGGGCATCGCGAGCCCGTGCGGTGCATTTTTCCTGTTGATGAGCACAAGCCCTTCTTCATTTCCGACAAGATAACGGATGAGGATATCTGTTGCAGAGAATGGTCCTACGTATTCTGCTTTCAGATATTCTTCGAATGTCGGATATTGTCTTCCCATTTGTGTAGCCTCGAGATTTATCTGTAGTTGTCCATAGTTTTCCATCAATTCTCTTTGAGGAGAGCTTCGATGCCGCTCGTCGTTGTCAGTGCGACGCCTGCATTCTGCCATTTTGTGAGGATTGCTTGCAAGTTCAACGTCGGCGTTGCTTCGAGATGTGGCAGATGTTTGATCGCGTCCGTCGGGACTGTGACGTTATAGCCGCGCTCTCGCAGACCCATCACTGCATAATCGACGCAGACATTTGTCGCGACGCCGTAGACAACCGCTCGTTTGTTTGTCGTGCCGACTCCATCCGGATTTGGCTGCGTCATGACTGCGCACGCGACTTGGTCTGCGTACTTGTTACCAGCAAACACGTCGAACTTGTCTTTGAGCAGGACTATATTTTTTGCTCGCTGCAGGCCGTCGCCAAGAAATGCGGTGCGGTCTTCTTGCCAGTCGATGTACATCGGGAATTCTGGCTTTGTCGCAGGGACATACTCAGCTCCCTTCGTGAGCATCATGCAATGCTCGGGATATGTGTTTACGAAATCCGGATTTTTCGCAAGCTCAGCAGAATCTGCTCTGTGCCAGTCTGCTGTGTTGATGACTTGGATATTGCGGCGCGCAGCAAGTTTTGTGAGCTGTTCGAGCTTTGGTTCGATTGTGTATGCTCCTTCAACGACGAGTTTTCCAGCGTATTCGTTGGGAATTCCAAGCTCGTTGCCTTTTCGCATGAAATCGAATTGTGTATCGATGTTCCAGAATGTGAATTGCGGGTGGAATTCGTTTCTTGCTCGATCTGCTTCGGCGTATGGTTTTATTTTTGCAAGCGGGTTAAGCAGGTCTGCGGTTGTTGTGTTAGTCATTGTGTTTCTCCGTTCCTTTCTTTTGTTTCGTTCTTTGCTTTGTTTTGTTGTGCTGTTTTGCGTCAGTGCAAGAGAGCTGCCGCTATATTGGAAAAGCAATTTTAACTCTTCAACAAAAATAAAAATGAGGCTAATTGAGCTGAACTGGAAAAAAATTAAGCCGCAACAATCCCTTCGAGATTTTTAAGGAGTGCCTGCTTCTCTGCGAATCGTTGCGTGATCAATTCTTTTGTCTTCGGGCTGTATTGCACGTCGTCATATGAATTCCACGTCGCTTTTGTCCTTGCGGCTTGTTGCTCAAGGGTTTCGTTGTAAACGATCCTGCCGTTCTCGACAAGCTTTTGCATCAATGGGATTCCATCAATCTTCTCATCAGCCTGTGCGACGACAAGAGTTCTTCCTTGTGCATAGACGCGGACTTTTCCTGGAATGGAATTCTTGCCCGGGTCGTCGGAAAATTTGATGTTCGGCTCAAGCACGCCGTTGTGCATTGTTGCCGCGCGCTTGTATGCAAGCGAGATTGCATCTCGCGTCACGCCGTCGTAAAAGTAGCCGCCTGCGCCAACAAAGATATCTTTTGGATCAAAGCCAGCGAGGTGGTAGCGGTAAAATGTGCTGTGTGCTTTCTGCGGCGTATATCCGTCTTCGACGACGATTGGTCTGCTTTTTACACCATTTGCGCGAGCGAATGCCGCCCAATCGACGCACTGATCTTCGACATCTCCGCTGTCGAATCGTGGCATTATTTTTTTCGTCGGGTTTTGCTGGATCTGCTTGAGGATTGCTTGGAATCCGCTTTTTCTCGTGTTGATGATGTCTGGCAAGAGTGCAGCTCTTTCGTTCGTCGCGACGAATGCAGTGAATGCTTCGTCTTGCGCGTCTGCCAATGTTTTTCCTGCGCGCTGATATGCTTGCAGGAATTCGTGGCCGACTGTTCCGATGTCACGGAATGTGTCTGGGAACAAAAACACTGCTTGGTCGTCGGATGTGTATTTGAAATCGCCGCCGACTTTGAGCGCGAGCAATAGTGCGATGTGCGTGTTGAGGTTGGTCGCGGATCGCAGCGCATACTCGGCTAATTGCGTGTCGACGACATCTGCGAATAATT